>JAAYUL010000125.1 GCA_012517675.1 Clostridiales bacterium
CTTTTTGTCAAGCAGAAATTTTTCGCACTGCGGGAAGAGGAAAACACAGCCGGCAATCAGATACGGAGCGTAGGCGGTTCCGTATTCCAGCCAGTCCCCGGCGTAGGCTGCCGGCCTGGAACGGAAACAGTCGGGTAAAATAGACGGCGAGATCGGCAAGGTTCGTATTGGCAAACAGCATCCAAGTGAGCGGAATCACAAACAGGACGTAAAGGTGTCCGAGCAGCGGAAACTTTTCCAGCCGTTTGCGCAAAAACAGTTTTTCAAGCGCGATCAGCACAAAAAGCGACAGTCCCCAAAGCACAAAATTCCAGCGGATGCCGTGCCACAACCCGGTCAGCAGCCAGACGAGCAGCAGGTTCCCGATGGTGCGCACCATTCCCTTTCGGCTGCCGCCCAACGGGATGTAGACATAGTCGCGGAACCAGCGGCCAAGCGTGGCATGCCAGCGACGGTAAAATTCCGAAACGGAGATGGAGCCGTACGGAAACAAAAAATTCTGAGGAAGCGTAAAGCCGAACATCTTCCCGATACCGATCGCAATCAGTGAATAGCCGCTGAAATCGAAGTAAAGCTGAAGGGTATAGGCAACCATACCCAGCCACGCCATCGGCGTGGAAACCGAATCGAAACCAATGACGGAAAGCTGTTTCCACAGTCCTGCGAGCTTATCCGCCAGAAGCACCTTACAGGCAAGCCCGACTACAAAAATACGGAAGCCCGCCTCAAGATTTTCCGCATGGCAGGGGGACCGGCGCAGATCGCCGGACAATTCGTCGTAGCGCGTGATAGGTCCCTCCTGCAGCTTTGGAAAAAAGAACAGAAAAGTGCCGAATCGCAGAAGCGATTTTTCACGCGGAATCGTGCCGCGGTAAACATCCGCCTGATACGCAATCATCTGAAACGAATAAAAGCTGATGCCGACCGGCATGAAATTCCGGGACTTGAACCAGACGAGCAGCGCTGCATTCGCTCCCACGGTCAGCCAGAAGCAAAGACGCCGGTAGTGCCTGCCCGTTCCGGAGAATGTCTTTGAGAGCAAATAATTTGCGGCGATATCCGCCGCAAGAAGCCCCGTCTGCCACCAGGAACCGAAACCGTAAAACAGGATGCTGCCGAATAACAGAACATCATTTTTAAGATTTTTCGGCGCCAAATAATAAAGCACCAGTGAAGTGGGTAAAAAGATAAAGATAAACTTCAAGTCGGAAAAGGTCAACCGGGCGCATCCTCTTTCAATCAATGATCCGGCGCGCAAATGCGCGCAATCATCAGGAATCTGTTCAGCAAATGTAGATTACAACTGCGGGATCAAAAAGTCAACGAGTGTTGCAAGACTGTAAATGCGGGTTGCAACACTGTAATCGCCGTGAATTTTTGCAATCCGGCGGTCAATTTCCCGCTGCCTTCTCCGCGTTGCCGGCCGCCGGAAAACCCATTCATTTTTAAGCTTATCATTAGAAATAAAAAAGAGGCTGCCGCAAAACCTTCATTTTGCAACAACCTTTTTTATGTTGATGTCTGCAGCGGGAAATCAGACGCTGCTCCGGATTATTGTTTCAGCTCGTCTTCGATTGCCTGCAGCGTGTCGTTAAAATCCGCCGCCGTGACCAGCAGCGAAATGTCGACCTCTGAGGTAGTGATAATCCGGATATCGGTCCCCGCATTTGCCGCCGCCGCGAAAACACGCGCGGCCACGCCGGGACATTCCTTCATGCCCTGGTCGTAAACCGAAATTTTGCAGTTGCCGCTGCTGACAACGGTTTTGATATGCGCGTTGTCATGCAGGTCGGATGTAAAGGCGAGAATCCTGCCAAGCTCATTGTCGGAAATGGTAAACGAGATCGAAGTGTGCGCGCCCTGCGTTGGGGCAAGCGCAATCATATCCACATCGACGCCGAAACCGGCAATCTTTTGGAAGACCCCGGCTGTAAAAGCAAGATCCGACGGGCAGTTCTGCAGCGTAATCAACGTGATGTCATTGACGGTTGTGATCATCGGGGCTGTCATCATAATGGAATTCCTCCCTAATTTAATAAGTGGGACATATCATAAAGTCCCGCGGGCTGCTTTGCCAAAAACAGCGCCGCATTAATGGCTCCTGTCGCGAATATCTCTTTCGACTGCGCGGAGTGGGAAAGGGTGATGACCTCCTGCGGGCCCGCAAAAATCACTTCGTGTTCCCCGACAATGGTGCCGCCGCGCACGGAATGGATGCCGATTTCCGCCGGGTCGCGCTTTTTCCTCTGCGAATGCCTGTCGTACATGTAGTGGGAAGGACCGCTGCGAACGGAGGCAATCCCGTCGGCTATCATGAGCGCGGTTCCGCTGGGCGCGTCGATTTTCTGGTTGTGGTGTTTTTCGATCACCTCAATGTCGAATTCGCCGCCTAAAACCTGCGTCGCTTTTTTGGCCAGCTCGATCAGAAGATTAATGCCGAGCGACATATTCCCGGAATGAAAAATCGGAACATTCTGCGACACCCGTTTTATGGTTTCCACCTGCGCCGCATGGTAACCCGTCGTGCACAGGACCAGAGGGGTCGCGGTCTGTTCCCCGTACTGCAGCAGGGAGGGAAGAAGAGAGGGATTTGAAAAGTCGATCAGAACATCGGCTTTTTCCTGAATGTCCGCAGGCTTTGCATAAACCGGGAAACGGCCGTCCGATCCTGTGTTCAAATCGATTCCCGCAACAATTTCACAGTCTTCCCGCTTCGCGGCGCGGGCTGTAATCACACGGCCCATGGTTCCGTTGCAGCCGCTGAGTATGATCCTTGTCATGAAACGTCCCTCCGAATCGGTAATTTTATTGGATCAGTCCATATTTTCTCAATACGTCCGCCAGAGCCCGATGATCCTGTTCGCTCATCGTGGTCAGCGGCAAACGGCAGTCGCCGCAGTCATTTCCCATCATTTTCAGGGCGGCCTTTACCGGAATGGGGTTCACATCCATGAACAGCGCATCCATCAGCTCAAAATGCTTCAGAAACGCGGTTCGGCTCGCTTCGATGTTTCCTGAAAAATAATCCGCGCAGATTTGATGCATCACATTCGGCAGCAGATTTGCCAACACGGAAATCACGCCTTTTCCGCCCAATGCAAGAATGGGGTAGGTCTGGCTGTCTTCGCCGGAATAAACGGTCAGATCGTCGCCGCAGAGGGAGATGGTTTTTGCAACGGCGCTGATATCCCCGTTTGCCTCTTTGGTCGCGACGATATTGGGGTGTTTGGAAAGCTCCCGGTACGTTTCCGGCTTGATATTGCAGCCCGTTCTGGACGGGACATTGTAAAGAATAATGGGAAGGTCGACACGGTCCGCAACATAATTGTAGTGACGCACAAGGCCGGTCTGAGAGGTTTTATTGTAGTAGGGAGTCACCATCAGAAGCGCGTCGGCGCCAAGCTCCTTTGCGGAACGGGAAAGCTCCAGCGCGTAGGCGGTGTCGTTGCTGCCGGAGCTTGCAACCACAGGAACTCTTTTTTTAACTTTTTCCACAACGAACTGAACCGCTTTACAGTGTTCTTCATGGTTCAGAACCGGAGATTCCCCTGAAGTCGCACAGGCAACGATCGCGTCCGTTCCGTTTTGAATATGCCATTCGATCAATTCGTCCAGCTTTTCATAGTTGACGGTACCGTCCTGTTTCATCGGCGTCACCAGCGCAACGCCGGAACCCTGAAAGACAAGTTTTTTCATATAAAGTTCCTCCAAAACAATCGGTTTTAATCCATGTAGCCTTTTGCGCAGAGAAGTTCAGCCATTAACACGCCGCCGCCCGCCGCACCGCGCAGGGTATTGTGGGAAAGGCAGACAAATTTGATATCGTACTGGGTGTCCGGACGCAGCCTGCCGATGGAAACCGCCATGCCGTTTTCCAAATTGCGGTCCAGCCTTGACTGCGGGCGGTCGTCCTCCCGGAAGTAATGCAGGAACTGTTTTGGCGCGCTGGGAAGGTTCAGCTCCTGGGGAACGCCCTTGAAGGTTTCCCATCTTTCTATGATTTCTTCCATTTCGGCTTTTTTTTCAAAGGAAGCGAACACGGCCGCCGTATGTCCGTCGGAAACGGGGACGCGCAGGCACTGCGAGGTAATGGAAGGAGTAACGGCGTTCACGATCACGCCGTCTTCCACATGGCCCCAGATTTTCATCGGTTCGTTTTCCGACTTGCCTTCTTCGCCGCCGATAAACGGGATCACATTATCCACGCTTTCCGGCCAGGTCGCAAAGGTTTTTCCGGCGCCCGAAATCGCCTGGTACGTACACGCGAGAACCTTGGTGACGTTCAGGTCAAGCAGAGGGTGGATGGCCGGCACATAGCTCTGCAGGGAACAGTTGGACTTGACGGAGATAAAGCCGCGCTTTGTCCCAAGGCGCCTGCGCTGCGATTCAATGACCGCCGCGTGGTCGGCGTTGATTTCAGGAATGATCATGGGAACATCCGGCGTGCCGCGGTTTGCGCTGTTGTTGGACATCACGGGGCACTCCGCTTTTGCGTAACGCTCTTCCAGCGCTTTGATTTCATCTTTTTTCATATTGACGGCGCAAAAAACAAAATCCACAAGAGAGGTGATTTTCTGCACGTCGGTTTCCGCGTTATAAACAGTCATGTTCGCCATGCTTTCCGGCATGGAAGTGGTCATGAGCCAATGATCACCGACTGCTTCCCTGTAGGTTTTTCCGGCGGAACGGGAGCTGGCCGCAAGCGCTGTCACGGTAAACCAGGGATGGTTTTCAAGCAGAGTGGCAAATCTTTGCCCGACCATTCCCGTCGCCCCGATAATCCCTACACGATATTGCTTCATTTTATTTCCCCCTAATGATATTATATGTTATGCTGAGATAAAATATCTGTCTAACAAAAAAACCGGTTGCTAACCGGTCGCCAACAAAATATAATAGAACTGTTCACCACTTGCCGAAACACGGAAAAACCGAAAACCGGCCGTGTGGATAGCGCTCCATCATAAATTTATGACGACAGTTGCGTTATTTTTCACAAAGCAACCAGAAGAATACCCACCGCAGCATCCCCCTTCGGCAATTTCCCCTTTCACAGGCAGTGAGCGGCTTCGGCAGCCTGAAACCTGATACTGTTGAAAATCGCGCCTCTATCCGTATATAACAACATGATAATACCATGGGTTGCTATTGATTGTCAATTTATTTATAATAGACAACTGAATATAATGTTTAGGAGATACTCATACGATGGAATTAAACCTGAAAGACATGCACACAAAAGATTTTTTTTACGACCTGCCGAAGGAGCTGATTGCGCAGACGCCGCTGGAACCGCGCGATTCTTCACGGCTGATGGTGCTGGACAAGCAGAACGGGGAAATTCGGCACGCCCATTTCCGCGATATCGTCGATTTTCTGAACCCCGGCGACTGCCTTGTTCTGAACGATTCCCGCGTTTTGCCCGCCCGGCTTTACGGAATCAAGGAAGGAACCGGCGCAAAAGTGGAGTTTTTGCTGCTGACCCAGCGGGAACAGAATATCTGGGAGGTCCTCTGCGGGCCGGGCAAACGCGCAAAGCCCGGTACCCGGTTTACGTTCGGCGGCGGTCTGCTGAAAGCCGAGGTCCTGGAAATTGTGGAGGACGGGAACCGCCTGGTCCGTTTCTCCTGTGACGGCAATTTTTTTCATATTCTCGACCAGATCGGCCAGATGCCGCTGCCGCACTATATTACGAAACACCTTGAGGACAACGAGCGCTACCAGACCGTTTATTCCAGGGAAATCGGCTCCGCGGCCGCGCCGACAGCCGGGCTGCATTTTACGCCGGAACTGCTGGACAGGGTCCGTGAAAAAGGCGTAAAGGTGGAATTTGTCACGCTGCATGTCGGGCTGGGAACGTTCCGCCCGGTTTCCGCGGATAAAATAACCGATCATAAAATGCACTCGGAACACTATTATCTGCCGAAAATAACGGCGGATGCGATTCTGGAAACCAAGGCGACCGGCGGAAAGGTGATCTCGGTCGGCACCACCAGCTGCCGCACGCTGGAGTCTGTTTACGCGAAGGAAGGCTGTATCCGCGAAAGCGAAGGCTGGACGGATATTTTCATCTATCCCGGATTTCAGTTCAAGGTGCTGGACGGACTGATTACCAACTTCCATCTTCCGGAAAGCACGCTTATTATGCTTGTTTCCGCACTGGCGGGGTACGACCATATTATGAACGCATACCGCACCGCCGTTGCGGAAAAGTACCGCTTCTTCAGCTTTGGAGACGCCATGCTTATTTATTGATTTACAGCTGAAAGGAATTGGAATACCATGTACCGACTCATCAGCAATACGGGCGCGGCGCGGCGCGGCGCGTTCACAACCCCGCACGGGACTGTTCAGACGCCCGCGTTTATGAATGTCGCGACGTGCGGCGCGATTAAGGGCGCCGTTTCCGCGTTGGACCTGAAGGATCTGAAATGCCAGGTTCAGCTCTGCAATACGTATCATCTGCATTTGCGGCCCGGTGACGAAACGGTGAAAAAGCTGGGGGGACTGCACCGGTTTACCAGATGGGACGGCCCCATTTTAACGGACAGCGGCGGCTTTCAGGTTTTTTCCCTTGCCAAACTGCGCAACATTACGGAGGAAGGCGTGACCTTTGCTTCCCATATAGACGGCCACAGGATTTTTATGGGGCCGGAGGAAAGCATGCGGATCCAATCCAACCTTGCGTCCACCATCGCCATGGCGTTTGACGAATGCGTGGAAAACCCGGCGGAATACGATTATGCCCGCAGGTCATGTGAAAGAACGGTGCGGTGGCTGTACCGCTGCAAAGCGGAAATGGACCGCCTGAACGCAAGTCCCGGCACCATCAACCCGAAGCAGATGCTGTGGGGAATCAATCAGGGCAGCACTTACGAAGATCTGCGCGTTGAAAACATGAAACAAATCCGGGAGCTTGATTTGGAAGGCTACGCCATAGGCGGGCTTGCGGTGGGGGAACCCGCGGAGGAAATGTACCGAGTGATTGAAGCGGTGGAGCCGGAAATGCCGAAGGACAAGCCCCGCTACCTGATGGGAGTGGGCACCCCGGTCAATATTCTGGAGGCCGTCCGTCGCGGCGTGGACATTTTCGACTGCGTTATGCCCACCCGGAACGCCCGCCACGGCCACGCGTTCACCTGGGAGGGCTGCCGCAACCTGATGAACGCGAAATATACGCTGGATGAAAATCCGCTGGATGAAAACTGCGGTTGCCCGGTCTGCCGCAATTTTACCCGCGCCTACATCCATCACCTTTTCAAGAGCGGGGAAATGCTGGCCATGCGGCTCTGCGTGATGCATAACATCTATTTTTACAATACACTGCTGGAGAGAATCAGACAAGCGCTGGACGAAGGAAATTTTGAAGCGTTTTACCGGGAAGCAATTGAAAAAATCGGTGAAAGGATATAATTTCGCTTGCACGGTACAAAAATAATTGTTATAATCAATCTATTAATATGGAGGTGCAAATTTCAATGAATTTTTACGCTTTAACGAACACAACCGATTCCGCCGGCAGCATGTGGACATACATTCTCTTGTGGGCCGTGGTTATTGGAGGCATGTATTTTTTCCTGATGCGTCCGCAGTCCAAGAAAAAGAAAAAAGAAGAAAAAATGCGCAGCAATGTGCAGATCGGCGATGAAATCACCACCATCGGCGGCATTATGGGCCGTGTGGTCGGCATCAAGGAAGATTCCGCTTCGCTTGTAATCGAAACCGGTACGGACCGCGCCAAGCTCAGAATCAAACGCTGGGCGATCGGCAGCGTGGACACGATTCACGACGACGCGGAATAAACGGAATAATAAATGTATATCCTGCGCTTCTCTCGAATATCTATTGATTAGATATTTGAGGGGGCGCTTTTTTATGAGAAGTACGAAAAACATGTACGGCAATCCTGCTTTCGGGGCGCTTCGCGCGATTATGATCGGCGCTGTTACAGGGGCCGCCATCTGCGCCGCCCTTCTGGGGGCCCTGGCGCTGCTGTTTGTTTCCGCCGGCCATATTCCGCAGGGCATGATTTCCCCTTTGATCATCGCGCTTTCCGTCTTCAGTTCTTTTGCCGCGGGTTTTGTGTGTGCAAGAATATCGCGGAAGATGGGCCTTATTTACGGAGCGCTGAGCGGGCTTTTTCTGTTTGCGCTTTTCCTTGTTTCCGGACTGATCGCTTCCCATGAGGCGCTTTCCGTTACGGCCGGCATCCGCATGATCGTCATGACACTGTCGGGCGCTTTGGGCGGCGCATTCGGTGTGAGCAGAAAATCCAAAATAAAATGACAGAATACTTTGCGAATCGACATTCCTGTGCTATAATAGGAAAGTAATTCGAATGCGTAGAAACGGAGGCGTCAAAATGAAGCAGATTAAAACACTGAATAAAGCAAACCTGAAGGAAAGCGCGGTAAAAGGCGGCTGCGGCGAATGCCAGGCTTCCTGCCAGTCCGCGTGCAAAACTTCCTGCACGGTCGCCAATCAGAAATGTGAAAACCTGAACAAGTAAGGGAACACATAACTGAATTTTTGAACCTGTTTAACGCGGTATGACGGGAAATTTCCGTCATCATGGCGTTAGTAACTAATGAGAACGGGTTCTTAAAACCTCTAAGGGACAGAAATCTGTCCCTTAAATTTTGTAAAAATGGAGAAAGACAAATGATTCACAAGTATTCCCTGAACGGATATCGCATCGTAATGGACACCAACAGCGGCGCCGTGCATGTTTTTGACGGCGCCCCTTATGATATGCTTGATTATTTGACGGACAGCGTGCCGGAAACCCCGCCTGCGGAATTGACGGCAAAAATGAAAGAGAAATATGACGACGATACCATTCGGGAAGCCTATGAAGAATTGAAGGAGCTGTACCGGAACGGTCAACTGTTCTCTTCCGATGAATACGAGAAGTTTTTGGGGATGATGAAAAACGCCCCCGTAAAAGCGCTGTGCCTCAATATAGCCCACGACTGCAATCTGCGCTGCGAATATTGCTTTGCGGCGAAGGGGGATTTTGGCAGGGGAAGAATGCTGATGCCGTTTGAGGTTGCCAAAAAAGCGATCGACTTTCTGATCGAAAAATCGGCGGGCCGCCATAATCTGGAGGTCGACTTCTTCGGCGGTGAGCCGCTCATGAATTTCGACGTCGTGAAAAAAACCGTCGAGTACGCCCGCAGCCTGGAAAAGGAACACAACAAGAATTTCCGGTTTACCATCACCACCAACGGACTGCTTCTGACGGATGACAAAATTGACTTTATCAACCGCGAAATGTCCAACTGTGTGCTTTCCCTTGACGGCCGCAAAGCGGTGAACGACCTGCTGCGCATCAGGGCGGACGGTACGGGCTGTTACGACAACATCGTACCGAAATTCCAAAAGCTGGTCGCATCCCGGGGCGATAAGGATTATTACGCGCGTGGAACTTTTACCAAGCATAACCTCGATTTTACCAACGATGTTCTGCATATGGTGGATTTGGGATTCGATCAGGTTTCCGTAGAGCCGGTCGTTTCCGATATGAAACTGGATTATTCAATTCGGGAAGAGGATCTTCCCCGCATCTTTGAGGAATACGAGCGGCTTGCAAAAGCCGTGATCGAACGGAAAAAAGCCGGTAAGGCGTTCAACTTCTTCCACTTTATGATCGACCTTGAACAGGGGCCCTGTGCCATTAAGCGGCTTCGCGGCTGCGGCTGCGGAAACGAATATGTTGCCATTACCCCGGAAGGGGACATTTTCCCTTGCCATCAGTTTGTCGGCGACGATTCCTGGAAAATGGGGAACGTGCTCGACGGGACCTTCAACCTTGCCGAAAAAGAATACTTCGCCATGTCGAACGTGTATACCAAGCCGGACTGCAAAGACTGCTGGGCCAAATTCTATTGCAGCGGCGGCTGTAATGCCAACAACTGGCAGTACGAAGGCGATATTCATAAAGCGCACAAGATTTCCTGCGACCTTGAGAAGAAGCGCGTGGAGTGTGCCGTCATGATTCAGGCGGCTCTTGCGGAATAGCCATTCCGCTGGGAAAGCCGCCTGTCAGGCGGCTTTCTTATGCATTTTTACAGTATTCAGCGAAATGTATATTCATTCATATGGTTTACATAATGATGATTACATAATCTTTTACACTTTTGAATAAATTTTAATATTATGTATATTGGAATATTGCGAATAAAAATAAAAGGTATTATAGTATATATCCGGGGCGCATATTTCGGTGACAAGCAATTCGGGCTTGTACAAAAAGCCCGGCTGGGAATCATATAACACGGGTTATTCTCATACAATGTAAAAACACCCTTTGGGGAGGAAGTATGAGTATGATCCGGATTTATCACAGTTTTAAGCACAGGCCGGTGTTTCAGCGCGGTGTCAGGCTGCTTTTCCGGGCGCTGCGCGAAAATAACATGATGGTGTTTTTTTCTCTGTTTTTAATTGGAGGGGCGGTTTTAGGCGCGGTTTTTGCAAAAAACGCGGATATGTCTTCATTGAAAAAACTGGATTTTTTGTTTTACAGCAATTTTCAATCCCGCGTGGGGCAGTCTTTTTTCTCTGTTTTTTCCGCGTCGTTCGCCTCTTCGTTTTTATTTATCCTGTTTTGTTTTCTTTGCGGTCTTTCCATGTGGGGCATGGTCCTGATTCCCGCTGCGGTTTTTTTTCGGGGATTCGGCCTTGGCCTTACATCCGGTTATATCTATGCGGCCTATGGGGGAAGGGGCATTTTGTTCAATTTGATTGTGATTCTGCCCGGCGCCCTGTTCTGCTGTCTGGCCATTCTTCTGGCGGCCCGCGAAGGAACACGTTTTTCCAAAAGGATTGCAGCCTGCGGTTCCTCAGACTCCAGCAAAGCGATCAGCCGGTACAGCATCAAGCTTTATCTGCTGCGGTTCGGCGTGATTCTTTGTGTTGCCAGCCTTGCTGCGCTGACGGATGTTTTCCTTTCGGCATGTTTTGCAGGAATGTTTTCTTTTTAAAAAGGGGATAGAACATCATGAAGGATTATTGTGAGGATTTCAGCAATTACCTGATTCATGAACGGTCGGTGTCGGAAAATACCTTGGATTCCTATCTTCGTGACGTGGTGCATTATCTGAATTTCCTTACCAGTCAGGGGCTGGACAACCCTGCGTCTGCCAATAAGGAGATTGTGCAGCGGTATGTACAGCGGCTCGGCGAAGAAAAAAAGACCAACTCCACGATTTCCCGAAACATGGCGTCGGTCCGATGCTTTTACCGCTACTTAATGATCAGCCATCTGGCGGAATCCAATCCGGCCAAGGCGATCAAGCTGGAAAAAGCGCCGAAAAAGCTCCCGCAGATTCTTTCCGGAAATGAGATTGAGCTGTTGCTTTCCCAGCCCGACACCAAGGAATTAAAGGGCTGCCGTGACAAAGCAATGCTGGAGCTGCTTTACGCCACGGGAATCCGGGTTTCCGAGCTGGTGGACCTGAACGTGGAAGACATTAACCTACATACCGGTATTCTGTGCTGCAAAAAAGAAAACGCCCAACGGATGATCCCCGTGTATCCCGCGGCGGTGAATATGGTCTCGGAGTACATTCTTCGTGTCAGAAGCCTGATTATTGACCCGGAAGGCGGACAAGCGCTGTTTGCCAATTTAAACGGAAAAAGGCTGACCCGCCAGGGCTTTTGGAAGATTGTGAAGGGTTACGCGGAACAGGCAGGCATTGTAAAGGAAATTACGCCGCATACCCTGCGCCACTCGTTTGCCCTTCATCTTCTGGAAAACGGGGCGGAGCTGAAAGATATTCAAATCATGCTGGGACATGCCGATATTTCATCCACGCAGGTTTATGTTCATTTATTAAACGACCATTTTAAAAAGGTTTACAACAACTGCCACCCGAGGGCAAAATTAGGATAGGAGTGAATTTGCTTGGGACTTTTTTCCAGTAACTATAATCGACCGGGTCCGGGAATTTATAAAAATCAGCCGAAAAAAAAGCCGTTCTTTCTTTTTTGGGAAATCTTTTTCCGGAAATTCTGGCAGCTGATCCAGCTGAATCTGCTGTTCTGCGTGCCGGTTATTGCCGTTTTCGCGCTGATGGTTTTGTTAAGCGGTGTCACCAGTCTGGCTGCGCTTGTCAACCTGCCGCTGATTTTGCTTTTCCCCTTTATCGGCGGCCTGACCATGATCACAAGGAATTACGCCAGAGAAGAGCACGCTTTCCTGCTTTCCGACTTTATGGGTGCGGTCAAGAAAAACTGGGCTGCGTTTTTAGCAAACGGAATTGTCAGCTATGTATTGTATCTGATTTTGAGCATCGCGATCACCTATTACAATTCCCAGATCAAAGAAAACAGTATTTTTGTTGTTCCGTTTGCGCTTTGTGTTGGAATCGCGTTCCTTTTTATTGCCGCCCAATACTATATTCCGGTCATGATCATTACGTTTGATTTAAAGATTTCCCAGATTTATAAAAACGCTTTGATTTTTGCCATTATCGGCCTTTGGCGCAATTTGCTGCTCACCGTTTTGCTTGGTCTTTTGATTTTTGTTTTTTATATTTTATTCCAGCTGATGCCCCTGACCATTCTGATTGCCGTGTGCCTGTTGCTTTTCCTGATGTTTTCCTTTGTGATGTTCCTGATTAACTTTGTTGTTTATCCATTGATAGATAAAACAATGATTCAGCCTTTCCAGGAAAAAGAGGGAGGCAATTCGGAACAATCGGACTTCAAGGATTAAAAAAAAGAGCCTATGATTCAGGCTCTTTTTTTATTTTTGAAGAGGATTCCTCTTCATTGTTCGGCGCTGTGTTGTTCTTTCCGGTGCGCGGTTTGATCCCGGAAAGCGGGTTTGCCTGCGCTGCTTTTGCCATCTGTTCATCGGAAAGATGGGTGTAGATTTGTGTGGTGCCCAGATTTTCATGCCCCAGGATGTCTTTCAGCACGCGAATGTCCACATGGCCGTATTGGTACATCAGAGTAGCCGCCGTATGCCGAAGCTTATGTACGGAATAGCCGGGTCCGTCCAGAGCGATTTCCGCCAAATATTTTTTTACAATATATTGGACGGTTTTGGGGCTGATCCGTTTGTTTTGTTTGCTGATGAACAGGGCGTTTTTATCGATCACATTTTTCGGCCGCACGGCAATGTAGCGTTTCAGCGCGTCCAGACAGGCCTCGTTCAGGTAAACGATGCGCTCTTTATTGCCTTTTCCCGTTATTTTCAAAGTGGAGCTGCCGTGACGAACGTCGCTTAAATTCAAACCGACCAGTTCGGAAAGGCGCATTCCGCAGTTCAGGAACAGAACCAGCATGCAATAATCCCGTTCCTTGTACGGGCCTTCCGCTTTTGAAAGCAGACTGATGCTTTGTTCCAGCGTCAGGTATTTGGGCAGTGTTTTTTTCAGTTTCGGCGTTTCCAGTTCTTCGACCGGGTTCACTTTGAGCTTTCCGGTTTTGTTTGTCAAAAATTTGAAAAACGCACGCAGGCTCGATACCTTTCGAGACCGGGTGTTGGCCTTGTTGTGCCGGATCGTCCCTAAAAAATTCATGTATTCATAAACCTGTGTCAGATCAATGGTTTTAATCAGCTCAAGGTTGATGTCCGAAATGCTGATTTCTTCAAAATCGGCGGTGGGGGAGACAAGCCCCCGCGATTTCTTGATATATCGAAAAAATGTTCGTAAATCCAGGTAATATTCTTCCGTTGTCTTGGGTGATTTTCCTTTGATGGTTTCAATGTATCCCAGAAATTCCTTTATGATCGGCGGAGCTTCCGCCATGATTTCCTGATCCATCATGTTATCATTTCCATCCTTTGTTATTTATTGTCCCGTATGCGAAATCTCCAGACTGCTTATAATTCTGCGCTGGCCTTTGGAAGAAATCAGCATTGCAGCGTTTCCATACTTTAGGCGGTCTTAGCCGGTGGGGGTTTAGTTTACACTGCCGTTACCGTTATCGTGAAACTGTTTCACAGCTGCCATGATTCAGGTAATTCAGGTTTGATGTGCAGTATAAAAAGACGATTCGGGAACTATAGCGGATCGCTCGCGTGACGAAGCACCTTGCCTGCGAGTTGAGCGCCTGCACCGGCTTGCGCATCGGCAACGTGTTGAATCTGCCGCGCTTCCTGTTTCAAAACCGCAAACCGGCTGGTCGAGCATCAAGTTTCCAGGATGAAGCCCGCTCGCTGGAAAAAACAACACAGCGACGGTTGCTCAGGCTTAAGCCCGCACAGTGCCCGGAAAATTTATGCCGTAACGGAATATCGCCGAACCGGCAATTTGCAGCGAGTGAAAGAATTGCTGAACCACAGTGATGAAGCTGTTACCATGCTTTACGCTATGGCGGATGAGCTGACGGAACGCCGCAGGAAAAAAACTTGACTTTTATTACAGTCGGATTGATGGGCAGCGCGATTCTGCAAAATTAATATTTTGTCTGCGGAGCGCAAATTGGGGTTGGCCCATTTTTTTTGGGGCTACCCAAATTATACAAAATATTCATTTTGTATAATTGTACCGTAAAAAATACCTGTTGTCAAGCAGGCTTTTCCTCCCCGCATTTTGTCTTGAGCGTGAGGATTCCTCCGATATCGACCAGCGGACCTTTCGTCAGCGCAACAGGTTCCACGTGTCTGGAACGGCAAAAGCAGATGATTTGTTTTGAATCAGGATGCGAATCCAACGCTCCGGTAAAAGCAAGCCGGTTCTTACCGATCATTCCGCATGCGCCGCCGAGAAATCCGTACGAATAACCCGGCAGTTTCACATATCCGGCGGAAATCTTCAGAACCTCCATTCCAATCGACCGCGCAACTTTCGCAATGGACGGGTCCTCTGTCATGACGGACCTTTCGTTCACCACAACGGTGGAACATTTTGCGTATCCCTGGTTTACGGCAATCACGGAGATCCTATGTTGTTCGCAATATCGCAGGATTTCCGGCGCCAAAGCGCTTTGCTTTGCAAAAAGCTTGTCTCCGACGCGGGCCGCGTTCATCCGAACGTCCTGTGGATATCGGTTTGAAATACATACGTTCGACACCGTGACTTCAAAGCCGGCCTGTTTCAATTCAAGCTCCAGTGCCCTGTTCCCCGCCGCAAGAATCACCTGGTTTTCCCCCAGGTGATGCAGCACCATATCCGCATGAGAACAAACGGGCCGGCTGAGCTGCGGGAACGGTGAAATTTCGATGGTTCGGATACCTCTATTGCGCAGTGCTTCTGCAATTTCGGGATATGTATCGGATACGGCTGCAATGGCCGCATCCGAATCCGGCAGGTTCGGAACTTGAACAAACATTCTTTTTTACTCCTGTCTGAGCGCGTCCACCGGCTTCAGTTCAGACGCTTTATATGCGGGATAAACGCCGAAAACCGTCCCGGTCAAAATGGAAAACCCAACCGACAGCAGCATAATATCAGTTCGGATACTGAGCGCAAAGCCAAAATATGAGGCTCCTGCCCAGGAAATCAAATAACCGGTCAAAATTCCCAAGGCACACCCGATTAATGAAATCAGAATGGCTTCGAACAAAAATTCAAGCATGATGGCGCTTCGCTTGGCCCCTATCGCCTTTTTTATGCCGATTTCACGCGTCCGTTCGTTGACCGAAACGAGCATCACCGTCATGATGCTCAGACTCGCCACCAGAAGGGAAATTGCGCCCACGGCTGAAAGAATCAAGGTAATGACCCCCATCATGCTGGTCAGGCTGTCTTTCTGTTTTGCCAGATTGTTGGAAACAAACCCGTCCACCGTTCCGTTAAGGCGGTTCAGATTCTTTAAAATGTTTTTCCCAATGGCATCCACATTGCTCCCCTGTTTTACTTTTACCGCGATTTGATCAAAGTTTTCCCTGCCGGTCGCATTCTGAACCGTAGTATAAGGAACATAAACAAAAGTCGGCACGTAGCTTCCAATAATATTCTGCAGCAAACCGCTGCCGGTTTTGATGATTCCAACCACGGTGAATTCTTCCTGAACGCCGCCGTACAGGATGGAAACTTTTTTCCCAATGATATTGTTTCGCATATATGCGCTTTTTGAGAACGATTCATCCACCAGACAGACGGCTGCATTGGTGTTGATGTCCTGTTGGTTAAACATCCGCCCGTATAACAGATTGATTGAAATGATTTCGCTCGCTTTTGTGTCTATCCCCCACACAAGCGCCTTGGAGCTGGTTTTGCAGGCGGAAATCACCGAACTCTGCACAATAATGGGAGCGGCCTGCTGCACGTTTTCAGATTTTCGGACCATGTTCAGATCGTTTGCATTGAGCTCGGTCTCCTGTGTATTGGAAGCGGCGGAAATAGTCAATCCGCTCATTCCCAGACTTTCAAGTTCATGGCTGAGAACGTCAGTTCCGCACTGGCTGATATTCGCAATCAGTACAACAGAGGAAACGCCTATGGCAATTCCGAGGATGGTCAGCGCGGTACGCATCCTTTTTCTGCCAAGGTTGATGAATGCGGAGCGAAAATAATCAATCATCGGAGCTCACCGCCCCGCCGGCTGTGCTGCCGGAAAGAATAATATGAGCGCCGTTGTTGATATGATCGGGATTCTGAATAATGACGTCGTTGTCTGAAAGGCCTTTTACCACCTCGAAGCCGCTGTCGAATTCATTTTTTGTCACAACGGGAGTTTTGACCGCCCTGTTCCCTTTGACTTTGAACACATATTCACTGCCGTTATCGTCTGCTCGGACCGCTTCGTATGGTGCAATCAGGACACCTTGATCCTGAGACGTTATGATTTTCGCCTTTGCCGTATAGCCGGGTTTCATCACATCCCCGGGGTGATCCACGCTTACAATGACTTCTACCACGGTTTCCTGCCCCGTCACATCCGTGATCTGCTTGGCTTCCTTGGCAATGCTTTTCACTTTTCCGTTATAGGATTGATTTTTAAAACCCGTGCCGGTAATCACCGCTTTCTGTCCAACCTTAATATCGGACATCTGGGATTCGTTCACCGACAGACGAACCTGCAATCCGGAATCATCCGCAATTACGGCAAGCGGACTCCCTTCGGTGACATATCCCAGCTTTGCAACAGACAAAGAGGTGATGATGCCGGAGACGGGGGCGGCGATATTCTCAGGTTTGGTGTCCTCTGCCCCCTGGGCGCTGCTTTCATTTTCATACTGATCGATCAGGTCTTTATATTTTTCCGGAATACCGGAAGGGATGGCGGAAACACTATCCTGAGAGGAAACCGGCAGAACAGTAAAAAGGAGATCGCCGGCTTTTACCTTGTCCCCTTCCTTCACGTAAATATGGTTCAATCTGGCTGCCCTTGCGGCGTAAACCGTTGTGGTGCCGATTCGCTCTACCCTTCCGGTGCAGTTTACCGAATTCTCTACTGTAAGTGATTCAAGCTTTACAGCAACAACCGGAATTACGGATTGCTTAGCAGCAAAGCCGGAAAATACGATAGATCCCACGGCAATAAGTGTAAAGGCTAACAGCATTACATATTTTTTCATGGTCATTCCCCCAACAAGTCTTATTTTATGACTTGACGGGGAAAATATTAGCGCAAATTTCACGGGATAAATGAATAATTTCACCGCAGTTTCAGCAGAATATCACTGAGGTGAAAAACATATGAGCATCATTCAGTGCGATATCGACTGTATCTATCAGCGCGACGGTTACTGCAGCCTTGAAATGCCCTCCGCGATTACCAATTACACCGGCGACGGCTGCGTCCACTGCATCAAAGTGACTCCCAGAACAGACATGCCTATTCCACCGCAGCCTCAAACGCCTCCCGCACATTCCTGACGCCAATCAGCCGGATTCCGGTGAATTTTGTGCCGACCTGTTTCAGGTTGTGGTACGGCAGAATACATCTTTTAAAACCAAGCCGTGCCGCCTCGCTGATTCGTGCGTCGATGTGCGTGACGGAGCGGATTTCCCCCGCAAGGCCGATTTCCCCAAAGGCAATCGCGTCTTCGCCGACGGGAACATCCTTCAGGCTGGACACCAGCGACAAAGCAACGGCCAGATCGCCGGCAGGTTCGTCCAGCCTGAGACCTCCGACCACGTTTACATAGGCGTCGAGATTTGAAAAATAATACCCGGCGCGTTTTTCCAAAACCGCCAGCAGAAGCGACATGCGGTTATAATCAAACCCGGTGGACATTCTTCTGGGGTTCCCAAACCCCGTGGTGGTGGCAAGACCCTGTATTTCCGCCAGAATAGGCCGTGAGCCCTCTATCACACAGGTGACGCACGTTCCGGAAACATGGGTCGGCCGACCCGCGAGAAGCGCCTGCGAGGGGTTGTCCACCTGCCGAAGACCGTTGTCGCCCATGTCGAACACGCCGATTTCATTGGTGGAACCGTAGCGGTTTTTTACGGCGCGCAAAATCCGGTAAGACATCTGGCGGTCGCCTTCAAAATAAAGGACCGCGTCGACAATATGCTCCAAAACCTTCGGCCCGGCAATCGCCCCGTCCTTATTCACATGGCCCACCAGGATGGTCGGAATCTCCAGCGCTTTAATCGCCCGCATCACCGCGTTGGTACATTCCCTGACCTGTGTCACGCTGCCCGGGGAAGAATTCAGGTCCGTAAAGTTCATCGTCTGAATGGAGTCGATCATGACCAGATCGGGTTTGTCGGTCCGTATTTGTTCGATCACATACTGAATATCGGTTTCCGTCAATACAAACAGGTTGCTGCTCCGCACGCCGAGCCGCGCGGCCCGCAGCTTGATCTGCCTGCTGGATTCCTCGCCGGAAACATAAAGAATTTTCAGCGTTTTCCCCAGATACTCGCAGATTTGCAGCAGAATGGTGGACTTGCCGATTCCCGGTTCGCCGCTGATCAGAATCAGAGAGCCCCTTACAATGCCGCCGCCGAGGACGCGGTCAAGCTCCGTCAGTCCGGTCAGGTAACGCTCTTCGTCCGTTGTGCTGATTTCATTGATAGCGACCGGACGGGCGGAAGAATGAAAAGCGTTTTGATTCGCTGATTTTTTAGGCAGGACTTCCCGCATTTCCTCTGTCATGGTGTTCCATTGGCCGCAGCCGGGGCATTTTCCATACCATTTTGCGGATTCAAATCCGCATTCGGAGCAAATATAAATATTCTTGGCTTTTGCAACCATTCCATAATCCTCTTTCTTTGCTTTGAATCGCCGTAATAAATGTTTGATATAACAATTATAGCGAAACACGGCGGCAAATACAAGAAATTCAGGGCTCGGAATGAAGATAGTCCAGCACCCCGCTGCACATGGCCAGCGCCAGTTTTTTCTGGTAGTCCGGGCTGGACAAGTTGGCCGCTTCGGTTTGGTTGGACAGAAAACCGCACTCGACCAGAACGGCGGGCACCTTCGTGTTCCACAGCAAAAAGATGGAGCTTGTAGCAGGCTTGTTTTCCCTTTTGTTTTCGGGCTGAACCAAAGAGACAATCCGGCTTCTGATGCATTCCGCGATTTCCTTGCTTGCCGCGTTTTTTGTCGAATAAAACATCTGCGCGCCGTTGTACTTGCTTTCCGTAAAATGATTTTGGTGTATGCTGATAAAAATGCAGTTTTCCCCATGAGCTTCTATAATTTTCAGCCGGTTGTGAATATCGCTTGCTTTCCGTTCCCGCACGGTGCCCAGACCGCTGTCGGAAATGGAAACATCTTCGGTTCGCGTCATGACAACATGCAGCCCGGAAATTTCCAGCAACCGTTTCAGCTGCAGGGAAATTGCCAGGTTCACATCTTTTTCCAGGACGGACGAGCCGGAGGTTCCCCCGTCTTCCCCGCCGTGACCGGGGTCGATTACCATAACGGGAGTTTGTTCACCGGCAAGTCTGGAGGCGATTTGGTCAATTTTCGTGCAGGAAAGATACGATAAAAGCAAAAACGCAAGGCAGCATAAAATTAAAACGACAATCGGCACAAGATACGTTTTTTTTGACTCCAAGGCAATCACCTCAGGTATCTATATGCTTGTGAGGTTTTAAAATATGTATCGGATGCCAGTACGGAATGGCACCTCCCTGTTTACCACACAAAGGTCTGGGAACAAACCAATAATATGACGCCGAGCGCCAGCAGCGCAAAAATGGGGTAAAAAGGAATCAATCGTTCGTTTTTCGGTTTCATACAAACCTCCAGAATATGATGTCTTTTATCATATAAAACGTTTCAGACAGGGGGTTTATTACAAAAATAAGAAAAATATGAGAATGGAGCTGCTTTTCCATTCTCATATTTTTCAGCTTACACGTTCCAGGTCTTTTTTCAGTCTTTCAATGATCCTTTTTTCCAGTCTTGAAATGTACGACTGTGAGATCCCGAGGGTATCCGCGACTTCCTTCTGTGTATGTTCCTTTGTATTATTCAGCCCGAACCGAAGCTGCATGATTTTTTTTTCACGCGGCGCCAGACGGGAAACCGCGTTGAGAAGTAAATCACGCTCCACCTCCTGCTCGATGTTATGGTTGACCGTGTCCTGATCGCTGCCAAGAATATCGGAAAGCAGAAGCTCGTTTCCGTCCCAATCCACATTCAGCGGGTCATCGATGGAAACTTCATTTTTAAGCTGTGAGCTTTTTCTAAGATACATCAGAATTTCGTTTTCAATGCACCGGGAAGCGTAGGTCGCAAGTTTGATGTTTCGCTCCGGACAGAAGGTGTTCACCGCTTTGATCAGCCCGATGGTGCCGATTGAAATCAGGTCCTCCACCCCTGCGTTGCTGGATTCAAATTTTTTGGCGATGTAAACAACCAGGCGAAGATTATGGGTAATGAGCGGCTCCCGCGCGTTCGGAACATCATCAATGATGTTCTGCATCACCTTTTCCTCCTCTTGCCTGCTGAGCGGCGGGGGAAGCGTTTCCGGGCCGTTGATATAGTGCACGTCTCCGCAAACCGAAAACCGCAGCCGGATTTGCACCAGTTTGTCTCTGATTTTCCGTATCAGCTGATTGATTCCCATTGTTGCTCTTTCCCTTTTGCCGCTGCCGCCGCGGCTTATCAACGCGCCCGTCTACGGCCAAATTTAGGCGGACGTTTTTTGCAGTAAGTCCGGATTGATCAATGCGTCGAACTCCCCCAGCCTTGTTTTGGAAGCCGCTATGTAAACATTGCGAATGGAATAGGTGTGTTTTCCGCATACCAGCGTAAGCGAATCCGGCCGGAACGCGGGTAAAAGCCCTTCTCCGGAAACGGTATGAAACGGGACCAGCCGTATTTTCCCGCTTTCCTCAGGAGGAATAAGGCTTTGGATCAGCTCCCGGCGCACAACCATAACCGGGTAGTTTGAAAACGGTTCCGTCAAAGAATTGCCCGTGTCCACTTTCCCGAAAAAATAAGCCGATTTTCCGTTGTATTCCACTTTGACCGTGCAGAAAGAGCCCTCCGGGGCCTGCCGGCCCGTCACCCGGTTGATCAGGCGGATTACAAAATAGCAGACAACGGTTAAAACAATCAGAAACAGCGGGGAAATATTGAAGTATACGACGGAATTTTTGATGATCAGGCCCTGCGGCGCAATAAAATACCATAGCGCCAGCATCAGCCCGGCGAAGGAAAAACTCATGACATAAAAAGCGGCCAGCTCGCGGAAAAACTGTTTCAATCCGTTGAAGGGATACGCTGCCAGCACAATGGTCGCGGCCATGGCCAGCTTCACAAGAAATGAAACCGGCATGCTGATTTCAGGCAATAAAATCGACAGAGAATAGGACGCCCCGAGAAGCGAAGCGAGAAACAGACGAAGCCTGCGGAACCGCAGAGATAAAAATCCGGCGACGCCCAACAGCAGAAAATAGTTGATAAACAGATTTACAGCGATTAAAACATCTATGTAAACCGTCTGCCTCACCAGTATCCCTCCCGCCGCTTTACCATCAATTATAACGGCGGTGATATAAACATTGTGTCATATATTGTACCGGAGGAAAAAACAATTTGGAGGAAAACGCGCAGATCAAATCAAAACGGCGGCCCGTCCCGATCACCGGGCAGGCCGCCGTTTCGATTCTTGCTTTTAGAATTTCAGGTAAACGATCAATGGAAACACATAAACCGCAAAAAATACCACTGCGCAAAACATCCAGAACAAAATGGAAACCGGCGCTTCCAAAAATCTGATTTTTCCGTACCAGCCCCGTTTCAGAGCAAACAGAAAGGCGCCGAAGAGAATCACGCCGGCTAACGTAAGCCAAAGCCCCGTATGGAACCCCGGGGGAACGTACGTTATGGTCACCGTGTTTTTCCCCTGGTCCAGCCTGACGGCCATCATGGAGTCGAATACGCGGACAATTTCACGCTGGCTGCCGTTTACGACAGCCGAATAACCGTCGCCGTATGTAATGGGAAGAAACAGCCACGCATTCTTGCTTTGGGCCGTCGCCGTCCCCGTGATCGTATTTCCTTCCTGATGAAGATCGGCGGAATTCGCCTGGCTGACCGCCGATTTCAGAACATCCACATCCATTCCGGCAATCCCGAAGGACTTCGCGCTGACTTCTTTGGCCACTTCCACCTGAATTTCCACGGTCTGATTCGTAAAGGTGCCAAGATCCAAAAGCCCGTTCTGCATCTGACTGGGATAGGATTCCGCAAGTAAAATTCCGTTGACGTAAATATGAAAGCTTGAATTGATCGGCTCTATCAGGCTGTTGGACAGACGGTCAAAGCAGTCAAAATAAAGGGTTTGCGTCCCTTTGACCGGAATTTGATACGTAATCAGCCCGGTTTGATAGGGCTCCGAAAAAGTGATTTTGTACGTTTCGCCTTTCTTCAGAGAGATATTTTCATAGGAGGTGGGTTCGTAGTTTGTAAAAAGGGATTTCCCCGTTTGGAAAACGGATTGATACATCCATTCCTGCAGGTCGAGCCGCGTTTTGTCCGGCAAAGATTTCAGGGACTGAATTGAATCGGTGTTGATCACCATCCCCACGGGGAGTGAAAGGCTGTTCTTCCGGATGACGTAACTGCCGTTCTGATAAACCGTGTCACTGCTTTCCGTCTCGGTTTCCTGCCGCAGGATGCTGTACCGGTTCCCCAGAATCGCGTCGGAAAACGCGGTCCCTCCCGAGGAGCCGACCTCCATCCAGTAAGAGGAATACCCCAGTTTTTTCATGGTGAACATGAATTCCTGATTGGTAAGAGAGGTGTAGTGGCTCAGGCTGCCGTAGCCCAGGCTGCCGGCAAGATTTACATCAAAGTATTTCTGTTCCATTTTCACGCGATAAAGGCTGTTATCTTTAATTTGGTCGCTCAGCTGCAATACAGGCCCGTAAGAGGAGGCGGTGTTTGCCGCTGAAGACAGGTAAACCGAAGAACAAAACACCGCTTCAATGACGGTCAGAAAACAAAGCAGAACGGAAAAAGCGGTTTTGCCCAGCTGCCGAAACCGGTAGAAACACAGCAGAACCAAATAAGCAAGGCCCGCGACGGCGGAAAAGGCAAACAGAAAGGCAAGGCTGCTGCTGTTTCCCCAAAGGGTTTTGGTGTATACGGTTATGGTCGCGTAGTCATTGCGCAGCAGAAGGCAGGCCGTGATAAACAATGCGCCGACCGCAATCATGCTGATAAACAAAGGGACGGATGCGCTTTGCGCAGGCAGCCTGTCGTCCGACATTTCATTGATCATCCATCCAAGCAGAGCCAAGCCCAAAAAAACCGGCATGTAGCCGTAACGCACCGGGAATGCCTGATAATTGCCCGTCTGCCACATCTTATTGATGGGCTCCACAAACACGGGAATCAGAGTCAGAATCAAAAGCAGAAAGGCGACCCTCGTTTTTTTGTTGTGACCGACAGAACAGCCGATATAAAATAAAATGGTGCTGATAACCGCGCCCGTGCTGAAAATAACAGGAAGCGTTGTATCCATGCGGGTCAAAAAGCTTCCGGTTTTCAGGCTGGTGATCAAATCCTCCGTCCGGGCGGAATGAACGTATTGAAGCAGGGACGGCATCCAGACAACAGCAGTGAGTAAGGCGACCAGAATTGTGGACAGCCCGAGCAGAAGGACACTTTTTCTGCGCTTCTCGTGAGGCACGCAGGCAATCAGATAAGTTCCGTAAGCCAGCACCAGAAAGATGGAAACCATGTAGCTCAGATAGAAATTGACCGCGAGGATCATGGAAAAAGACAGAATGTAAAGCCAAACACGGTTCTTTTCCAAAAGAAGGGCCATGCCGAGCAGCAAAACCGGGAACAAATACATGATGTCGAGCCAGACCTGGTTCTGATAATAAAACATGGTGTAACCGCAGAAGGCGTACATAACCGACAGAGCCGAATTCTGCAGCAGGGAAAGCCTGCGGAATCTGTTGCCGAAAAAGATGCTTGCAGTCAGCGCACAGGTCATCATTTTCAATGCGACCATCAGATTGACGAGATGATACATTTCGGACTTGTTGACCAGCGCGACCAGAAATGTGAAGGGGCTGGAGATAAAAAACAGGAAGACGCCCCAAAAGCTCATTCCTCCGGCGTTCTGCAAATTGAGAAACAGGTCTGCCTTACCGGACAGAATATCTTTAAAATCCATCAGGAACGGAACGACCTGCTGATTCATATCGCACCAGGAAATCGACTGAACGCCGAACGGGTACAACCCGGCGGTATAGAATACGGACATAATAATTAAACATACGGCGGCCGGCGGCACCATATAATATCTTTTCTTCGTCATCCGTATTACCTCCCGTGAAACCATAAGCTCATTATATAGAATTCAAAACCGGAAATCAACCCGCTGTTTCCGCAGAAAAGGACCTTCCGCCGGATTTGGATCAGCGGAAGGTCCTTTTCGGGTTTCGTCTGTACCCGGACCGATCTCTTTTATTTTTTTTGCAGACGGATTTTGTGGTGTATCTTTTTGCCTTTTTTGATCATGACATATCCCTTTTCAAAATCCGACGGCGTTAACTTTGCCGAAACGGAAGTCACTTTTCCATCGTCCACAGACAGGCCGCCCTGCTCAATCAGGCGTTTGCCCTCCCCTTTGGACGGAATCAGGCCGATCTTTAAAAGCAGCTCCAAAATGCCGATCTCGCCGTTTGTAAAGTCGGAACCGGCAATATCGCTGGAAGGCATGTTCTCCGTGTCTGAGCCCGCGCCGAACAAAGCTCTCGCCCCGTCCCGCGCTTTTTTTGCCTCCTCTTCGCCGTGGATCAGCCTGGTGACCTCATAGGCAAGGACTTCCTTGGCGCGGTTCAGCCCGCTTCCCTCCAGCTTTGCAAGCTCGTCGATTTCAGGCAGCGGCAGGAAGGTGAGAATTTTCAGGCATTTGATCACGTCGGCATCCCCGATATTTCGCCAGTACTGGTAAAACTCGAACGGGGAGGTCTTGTCGGGATTGAGCCAGACGGCGCCCTTTTCGGTTTTCCCCATCTTCTTGCCTTCGCTGGTGGTCAGCAGCGTGAAGGTCATCCCGTAGGCTTCTTTCCCCTCTTTTCTGCGCAGCAGCTCCACACCGCCGATGATATTGCTCCACTGGTCGTCGCCGCCCAATTCCAGCTGACAGTTGTAGCGGTGGTTCAGCTCCAGAAAATCGTAGCTCTGCATAATCATGTAGTTCAGCTCAAAGAAGGAAAGCCCGCGTTCCAGACGCTGCTTGTAGCATTCCGCCGCAAGCATGCGGTTCACGGAAAAATGCACGCCGACCTCGCGCAGGAACTGAATGTAGTTCAGGTTCATCAGCCAGTCCGCGTTGTTGGCCATGATTGCCTTTCCGTCCGAAAAGTCGATCAGGCGAGACATCTGTTTTTGGAAGCAAGCAATGTTATGATTGATTTCCTCCACCGTGAGCATTTTTCGCATGTCGCTTTTTCCCGACGGGTCCCCGATCATGCCGGTGCCGCCGCCGAACAGCGCGATCGGGGTATGGCCCGCGCGCTGCATGTGCGCCATGACCATAATCTGCACAAAATGTCCCACGTGCAGGCTGTCCGCCGTGGGATCAAACCCGATGTAAAAAGTTGTTTTGTGATTGTCGAGAAGATCCCTGATTTTCTCCTCGTCCGTCATTTGGGCAATCAGGCCCCTTGCTTTGAGTTCTTCAAATACACCCATTCTTTTCCTCCAGTTTCGGGGGTACAAAAAAACGCCCCCTGCTTTTTTTGCAGAGGGCGGAATAACCGCGGTACCACCTCAATTTACCGTATCCTCACAGACACGGCCTTACGGGTACGAACATACCCCTGCGCTGTAACGTGCGCCTGACACGGCCGGACCTAATAGCAACCGTTCGGACCGGCGGCTCCGGAATGTATTTCAGCAAACCTCCGCGCCCGCTTCCACCTGCCGCGGGCTCTCTGTGCCGGTTCCGTTCGCCTACTTCTTTCCATCAAAGCCGTTATGTGCATTATAATCAATTCTGTCCGGCGTGTCAAGACCCGCTGTTCGCGGCAGCCATTTTCAGCATTTCATCCGCGTTTTGCAGCATGAGGGGCGTAATATCGGTGCCGCCCATAATCCGGGCGATTTCCTGTTTCCGGCCCTCGTGATCCAGGCGGACAACATCCGTGTAGGTCTTCTGATTTTTCACCTGTTTCCGAATCAGATACTGCGTGTCCGCAAGGGCGGCGATCTGTGCGAGATGCGTAACGCAGATTACCTGCCGGCTGCCGGCAACCTCTTTCAGCTTCAGCCCGACCTTCTGCGCCGCGCTTCCGCTGATCCCGGTGTCCACCTCGTCGAAAATCATGGTATCGATTTCATCTTTTCCGGCAAGGACCGTTTTAATCGCCAGCATAATGCGCGAAAGCTCGCCGCCGGAGGCAATTTTTGCGATCGGTTTGGCGGGTTCCCCTGCATTGGTGGAAATCAGGAACTGCAGCTTGTCGCAGCCGAGCGGATTCAGCGCGCAGCGCTCCTGCTGCACCTGAAACACAATGTTGGGCATGTCGAGGAATGTGAGCTCCCTTTTTACTTTTTCGGAAAACAGTTTGGCGGAAGCCGTTCTGCGGGCTGAAATATCCTGCGCCAGCTTTTCCGCGTTCTTCGCTTCCTCCCGATACTCCCCGGTCAGGCGCGCGATATTTTCGTCCGAACACCGAATGTTTTTCAATTCCCTGCGGCACTGTTCCAAAAATTCCAGCATGTTTTCCACGGAACCGCCGTATTTCAGGCCCAGCCGGTAAAGCGTGTCCAGCCTTGATTCGATTTGCTCCAGCTCCTCCGGGTCATATTCCAAGCGGGAGGAAAGCTCGCGGATTTCCCCGGCACAGTCCTCCATCTCATATTCCATGCTCTGCAGCCGTTCCGCAAGGCTGTGTGCTTCCG
This sequence comes from Clostridiales bacterium, assembly GCA_012517675.1. Classification (GTDB taxonomy): domain Bacteria; phylum Bacillota; class Clostridia; order Oscillospirales; family Acutalibacteraceae; genus Caproiciproducens. The sequence continues at coordinate 27,244 of JAAYUL010000125.1, forward strand.
GCAGATAACGCTCCGCTTCCTGCAGGGCCGAAGCAGCGGCGGAAACCGCGGTAAGCGCGCCCTGTATGTTTTCGTCCCCGTCGAGGGCGCTGCCGGCAATATGAAAGGCGTCGGCCAGTTTTTCGCTGTTCAGGTACATGGAGCGACGCTGCGTTAATTCCTCCTGCTCGCCGGCTTTTAAATCCGCCTTTTCCAGTTCGTCGATCTGGTAGGAAAGCAAATCGATCTGCCGCGCTTTCTGTGTCTCATCCATTTGAAAGGAGCGGAGCTCCTCCTGAACGGCTTTCATTTTATGATAAGATTTTTGATATTGGGCAAGCAGTTCTTCCGGAACGCCCATGCTGTCGATATAACGGATGTGCAAATCGGGGGAAAGCAGGTCGTAGCTTTCATGCTGCCCGTGAATCTGAAGAAGAAACGGAGCGATTCCCTTCAATACGGAAACGGTTGCCGGCCTGCCGTTGATGCGGCAGACGGCTTTCCGGCCGTCGGTACTGATTTCACGCTGAATTAAAAACGAACCATCCTCCTCCGGCAAGTATCCCAGAGTTTTCATATTTTCACAGGCGTTCGCTCCCGGCTGAGTGAACACGGCGCTGACAAAAGCGGACTTTGCGCCCGTGCGCACCAAATCACGCGAGGTCCGTTCCCCCAGAACGGCGTGAATGGAATCGATCAGAATGGATTTTCCCGCTCCGGTTTCACCGGTCAGAACATTCAAGCCGGGCTGAAATTCAACAGAGGCTTTTTCTATAACGGCAATATTTTCAATATACAGCTGAGAAAGCATCGCAATCACCCAACCATTTTCTTCAGTTCATGAACAAGCTGCTCCGCGTTGGTTTCATTTTTGCAGGCGATAAAAATCGTATCGTCTCCCGCCAGCGTGCCGACGATCCCTTCCCAGTGCATGGAGTCCATGGCGGCACAGACCGCCTGCGCCATTCCGGTCAGGCATTTGATTACCACCAGATTGCAGGCCGATTGTATGGAAACCGCGGAATCGGAGAGAAGGGAATAAAATTTGGAGGAAAAGTCCTTCGAGTTCTCCTGAACGGCGGAGTATCTGTATTTTCCATCCCCGGTCGGTGTTTTCAAAAGTCTGAGCTCTTTAATATCCCTGGAAACCGTGGCCTGCGTCACGTTAAAACCGTCCTCACGCAGACGGCGCAGAAGTTCCTCCTGAGTATCCACCGGATATTCGCGGATCAGCTCCAGAATTTTCGCATGTCGTCGGGTTTTCAAATTTAATTCCTCCTTTCCGCCAGTTTGGCGTTGACAATTTCATAAAAATTATCCTGTTTTAATTTGATGATTTTCGCCGCCTGCGGCGAACGATAAAAATCGATTTTCTGCCCGTCCTGAATCTGGACGGAGGTTTCACCGTCCACCGTTAAAAAAATTTCGCTGTCGTAACTGGAAGATGCCTGTACGCTGAGCCTGGCATCCGGCCCGAAAACAACCGAGCGCGTCAAGAGCGAATGAGGGCAGATGGGAGAAAGCAGAATACACTGAATGCTCGGGTCGATGACGGGGCCTCCGGCGGAAAGCGAATAAGCGGTGGAGCCGGTAGGCGTTGCAAGGATCAGACCGTCCGCACGGTAATCGCAGACGTTGGCGTCGTTGAAATTGACCTTGAAATCCAGAATTCTGGAAAGCGCCCCGCGCGCGAGCACCGCGTCGTTGAGCGCCCGGTAAACCTGAACCCCGCCGCCTGTTTCAAGCCGGACCTCCAGCATCATGCGTTCCTCAACCAGATATTGGCTTCCGACCAGCTGCTGTAATCGGTCCAGCTCGTTGGCCTCCAGTCCCGCGACAAACCCCAGACGCCCCACGTTGATGCCGAGAATCGGTTTTTCGACCGCCGCCGCATGCCGCGCGCAGTGAATGATGGTGCCGTCGCCTCCGACCGCGATGACCGCGTCACAGTCCGACATCATCCGGCTGAAATCGCTGTAAAAAATAACGCCGCACCGGGGAAATGCGTTTTGAAAAGACTGCTTCATCAGCACGTCGGCTCCGAATTCATGCAGCTTATCAATCACGTTTCCGGTGTGAAAAGCGGCGTCCTTTTTACCGAGATTCGGCATAACAGCAATTTTCATTTTATTCACCGCCGTTCAACAGATGATGCGATTCTTCCACCAGTGCCGGGATATTCAGTTCGGCGCTGGCCGGCTGTTCCGACTTTTCAAGAAAAATCAGATATTCAATGTTCCCCTCGGGGCCTTTTACAGGGGAAAACGTCAGGCCCAGCACGGAGAAGCCGTGGCTGAGAACAAAATCGGTAATTTTTTGAATCACTTCCACATGAACAGCCGAATCGCGCACAACCCCTTTTTTCCCGACCTTTCCCCTCCCCGCTTCGAACTGCGGCTTGACCAGGCAGACCGCCTGACCGTGTTCCGCAAGAAAGCTTCTGGCAACGGGAAGAACCAGGCAAAGGGAAATGAACGAAACATCCACGCTGAAAAAATCGATGGTGTCCGGAACCTGCTGCGCGGTCAGATACCGCACGTTGGTGCGCTCCAGATTGACCACGCGGGGGTCGTTGCGCAGCTTCCACGCCAGCTGGCCGTACCCCACGTCGATGGAATATACCTTTTTTGCGCCGTTCTGCAGCATGCAGTCGGTAAACCCGCCGGTGGAAGCGCCAATGTCCATAGTGATTTTTCCATTCAGGCTGATTGGAAACACCGTCATTGCCTTTTCCAGTTTCAAACCGCCCCGGCTGACATAAGGAAGCGTTTTGCCGCGGATTTCAATTTCTGCGGTTTCCGGCAGCATGGTGCCGGGCTTATCGGACTTTTGACGGTCCACATAAACGTTTCCCATCATGATCATAATCTTTGCTTTTTCCCTGCTTTCCGCAAGGCCGCGTTCATAAATCAGGCAATCCAGTCTTTTTTTCTCCGTCACTTTGCAATCTCCGTCGTAATCAGTTCCATCATGCCGGCGTCATCCAGACCGAGCGACTCCAAGATTTGTGCCATGGTCGCGTGCGGCACAAAATCCGTGATTCCGCGCAGCACAAAATTTCCCCGGTAATGATTTTTATTCAGCAGATAATTAAAATGTTCCCCAACGCCGCCCTGTTCCACGCCTTCCTCAAAGAAGAAGATGTTTTCCCCGGTAAACGCGTCCTGCACCGCCCCGGGATCGATCGGCTTGATCCGGTTGAGCTTTACGATCCGGCAGGCAATGCCGTTTTTCATCAGTTTGGCAAGCGCTTTGCACGCAAACGAAAACAGCCTGCCGTACGTAACGATCACATTCCCGGCATGTTGATCGCCGTAAACATCAAAGGCTTGATAGGAAGATTCAAAATCACAGGGCCGGAACAGCTGTTTTCCGCGCGGGTAACGCACCGCCGCAACCCCGCGGCAGCGGTACAGCGCTTCGTTGAAGTTATAATAAAGCTCGTCATAGTAGCTTGGAGAATACACGGTAATATGAGGAATCGTGTTCAGGAAAGCAACGTCAAAAATTCCCTGATGCGTTTCTCCGTCTTCCCCCACCACGCCCGCGCGGTCGACCGCAAGAGTAACCTTTACGCGCTGGATGGCGGCGTCGTGGATAATCTGGTCGTAGCTGCGCTGAAGAAAGGTGGAATATACGGCAAAGACCGGGAGCATTCCGCCGGCGGCAAGGCCGCCTGCAAACGTGACCGCGTGCTCTTCCGCGATTCCGGTGTCAAAAAAGCGTTCGGGAAATTGCTTTGCAAAGCCCGAAAGCCCGGTACCCGACTGCATTGCCGCGGTGATCGCGCAAATCCTGCCGTCCGCGGAAGCAAGGGAACAAAGATGGCCGCCAAACACGCTGGAGAAGTTTTCGCCGGAACACGCCGATTTCCCGGTTTGAACATCAAAGCTGGAAACTCCGTGAAACATGCCGGGATTCTGTTCCGCGAAAAAGTATCCTTTTCCCTTCCGGGTCAAGATATGAATCAAAACCGGGTGGTCGATATTTTTTACGTTTTCCAGAATCTGCATGAGCTTGTTCAGGTCATGGCCGTCAAACGGGCCGTAATAGTAAAAGCCCATGTCCTCAAATATGGTATTGTCATACAATGCCTGTTTTAAAGCGGACTTGGATTTTGAAAGAACATGGTGAATCGGCCGGCCGATCAGGGGGACGTGATCCAGTGCGTTTTCCACGTTTCCCTTGACCCTGAAGTACCCCGGCTTTGTCCGGATGTGCGCCAGATAGCGCGCCATGGAACCCACATTGCGCGAAATTGACATTTTATTGTCGTTTAAAATGACAATAAAATTTTTCCGGAAATGTCCCGCGTTATTCAGCCCTTCGTATGCAAGGCCGCCAGACAGCGCGCCGTCGCCGATGACCGCAACGGTATGACCCGGCTCCCCGCGCAGCATTTTTGCATTCGCAATGCCCAAAGCGGCGGAAATGGAGGTGCTGCTGTGCCCGGTATTGAACGGGTCGTAGCTGCTTTCGGCCCGGCTTGGGAAGCCGGAAATCCCCCCCTGCTTCCGTATTGTCAGAATCCGGTCTTTTCTTCCCGTGAGGATTTTATGGGTATAGGCCTGGTGGCCGACATCCCATATGATTTTATCATCCGTGGAATCAAAAACACGGTGCAATGCAACCGTAAGCTCCACTACACCGAGATTTGAGGCGAGATGACCGCCGTTTTGGGAAACCGCATGAATAATTTCACTGCGGATTTCCGCGCACAATTCATTTAGCTCGGAGTCTGAAAATTGTTTCAAATCCTCCGGTGAATGGATGTGATCAATAAGGTTGTCCATTTTTACAAACCTCATTTACGTATTTTAATACATAAATTATATCATGGAACGAGAAATCATTCAACTATACCGCACTGGCGTTTCGCCGCGGTGACGGTATTGCGCAGAAGCATGGCGATCGTCATGGGCCCCACCCCCCCGGGGACCGGGGTAATGTACGATGCGATTTTCTCCACATTGGCAAAATCAACGTCGCCGCAGAGTTTTCCGTTTTCGTCGCGGTCCATTCCCACATCGATAACCACAGCGCCTGGCTTTACCATGTCCGCGGTAACAAACTTCGGCTTTCCGACCGCCGCGACCAGAATATCCGCATTTTTGCAGATTTCTTTCAAATCTTTCGTTTTGCTGTGACAAATCGTCACCGTTCCGTTGTTGTGGAGAAGCAGCATTGCCATTGGTTTTCCCACAATATTGCTCCTGCCGATCACCACGCAGTTTTTGCCCGCGATTTCAATCTGTTCGGAGCGAAGCAATTCGATTACGCCCGCGGGAGTGCAGGGCAGAAAATGGTAATTCCCGATCATGATACGCCCGACATTGGAAGGATGGAATGCGTCCACGTCCTTTTCCGGGTTGATCGCTTCCACAACAGCTTCCTCGTCCAGCCCCTTCGGCAGCGGGGACTGCACCAGAATGCCGTGAATGTCTCTCTTCTCATTCAGCCGGGCGACCAGCTCCATCAGCTCCCGCTGGGTGGTCTGCGCGGGCAGGGCGTATTCTTCGGAATAAATTCCGGCTTCCGCGCAGGCTTTCTTTTTGTTGTTCACATAGGTTCTGGACGCGGGATCGTCGCCCACGATCACGACCGCCAGCCCGGGCTTTACCCCTTTTTCCGCCAGTGCGGCAACCGTACACGCAACCTGCGCGCGCACCTTGGCCGCAATTGCTTTTCCGTCAATCCGTTTTGCCATTTTTTTCCTCCGATGTTTCTTCCGTTTGTTCCGGCGCGTCCGAATCCGTTTGATCAGCGTCCGCTTCCGGCTGTGCAGGTTCGGCTGTTTCGTCGGCTTCTTCTTCGGAACCGGTGCTTTCGTCAAAAATCGTGCTGGAGTTGTCTTCGATCAGCTCTTCCGGGACCGTATCCACCGTACCGTTCAGTTCCATCACTTTTTTTGAGCCGCAGCCGGCCAGAGAAGTCCTTTTGCGGAATACAATCAGCAGAACGACCGCGGTGAGAACCGTGACCGCCGCAACCAGCTGGGAAATGCGGATCGGAAGAATCGGGGTAAGCAGGCTGTCCGTGCGCAGGCCTTCAATAAAGAACCGGCCCACACCGTACCATACCAGGTAAAGCAGGAAAACCTGGCCGTCGTACCGCCTGAATTTCCGGCTAAAAATATGTAGCAGCACGAAGCCCAGCGCACACCACAGCGATTCATAAAGGAAGCAGGGGTGTACCGCACCGCTCGCGACCAGAGAAGTGTTTTCGCTGACCATGCCCCAGGGAAGGTTGGTTTCCACGCCGAAGGCTTCCTGATTGACAAAGTTGCCCCAGCGGCCGATGGACTGGCCGATTAAAAAGCCCAGCGCCGCAAGGTCCAGCACCGTGGCGACATTGATTTTACGCAGTTTTGCCATCAGCGCGCCGCAAAGCATGCCGCCGATGATGCCGCCGTAAATACCAAGACCTCCGTTCCAGATTTGAAAAATCAGCATCGGATTTTTGAGGTATTCGTCGCCGGCGAAAAAGAGGACAAAATACAGCCTTGCCCCGACAATGCCGCCGATGATGCCGACGATCACCGCGTCCAGCAGCTTGTCGTCGTCCATTTTGAACTTTTTGCAGCTTGCCATCACATAGAAAAAGGCCAGAAGGAAAGCAACCGCTATAATGACGCCGTACCACTTGACCGTCAGGTTGCCGATTGAAAAGGCAACCGGGTTAATATTGACGTTGATTCCAAGACTGGGAAATTGAACATGATACATATTCTCCACCATTTCTCCACGCGCCCTGAATGTTATAATTCAGCCGGCCGGCTTCCGCGTGGGAAATGCCGGCGGCTATGGTTTGAAATTTAATCCAGCGGCTTTACGACAGAAAGCGAGGAGCGTTCCAAAAGCAGCTGCGTATCCAGGCGGCGCTGCACCGATTCCGGGCCGGCGGCGGCAATTTCGTCCAGATACTGAAACAGCTCCCGGTTGGAAAACGCATTGCCGATCATCGTGTTTGCAAGGTAATCCACGCTGTTAAAGGAGGAAACCGCACGGCCGTATACCGCCTTTTTCGACCGCTCGAACGCGGCCGGGTCCATACCGTCCGCGCGGATTTTTGCGATCTCCGCCCTGATTTCCGCCGCGACCCGGTCGGGGTCTTTTGATTCGCCGGAAAAAATGACCGACGCATATCCCGGGCCTTCAAAATATTCGTAAGAAAACGACGATTCATTTACCAGGCCGGCGTCCAGCAGGCGGCGAAACAGCGGCGAGGAATCGGAGGCGATCACATGCAGCAAAATCTCCGTTTCCGCGGCTTCCCGCACGGTGACCCGGTTTTCCCCCGCTTTTTCCTTAAAACCGAGTTCAAAAATCGGAACGGAAACCGACAGCTTCTGTTCCACGCGGTCTTTCACGATTTCTTCCGGTTCTTCCGCAAAAATCCGCTCCACACGGACCGGTTCGGCAGGTTTGAGCATTTTGTCGCAAAGCGCCAGGACCTTGTCCACATCGATGTTTCCGGCAATGCTCAGAGCCATGTTGTTCAAATTATAAAAAGTTTGGTAGCATTGGTAAAGAAGTTCGGGCGTGATTTTTGCGATGCTTTCCACAGTGCCGGCAATGTCTGTTTTGACAGGATGCCGGTGATACAGATTCCCCAACAGATTGAATAACACCCGCCACTGCGGATCGTCGTCGTACATCCGGATTTCCTGCCCGATGATTCCCTGTTCCTTTTTTACCGTCTGTTCGGTAAAATAGGGAGACTGAACGAAATCAAGCAGAATTTCCAGGGACTCGTACACGTTTTCGGTACAGGAAAACAAATAGCAGGTTGCGTCGAACGAGGTGTAGGCATTTGCGGAAGCGCCTGTTTTCGCATAGCGGGAAAACGCGTCGCCGTCTTCGCTTTCAAAAAGCTTGTGCTCCAGATAATGCGCGATCCCCGCGGGAACGGTGTGCGTTTCCTTTTCCCTGGAAGTGCGAAAACACATGTCGATCGAACCGTATTTCGTACCGAATACGGCATAAGTGGAGCTGTTTTCTTTTTTGGGATAAATAAATATTTTTAATCCGGAGGGATGTTTGATTGCGTAATAGCGGTCGCCGAGGCGTTCGCTTACCATTTCCCTGATTTCAGAATTCATTCCGCTTTTTCCCCGTTTCCTAAAAGTTTATACACGGTGTCCAGCGTCACACGGTTCGCCATGTCGATGACCTGCCCGCGGGTGACCGCCTGAATCTTTTCCACGGCTTCCTCCGGGCTCAGAATCCCGCCGGAAAAAGTCTGGGAAAGGTACCATACCTCCAGAGAGCCGAGGGAATCGCTGACCGTGCGGTAACTGTTGCACAGTGCCAGCCTGGCGGAATTCAGTTCGTTTTCATCAAAATTCCCGTGTTTTACCTCATCCAGCTGACGGATGATTTCTTCCTTTGCGCGCTCCACGTTTTTGTTGTCCACACCGCTTTGCACCAGCATGATTCCCTTGATCGAATTGTAAAGGGCGGAACAATAGTAGCACAGGCTCAGCTTTTCCCGGACGTTCAGAAAGAGCTTGGAGCTGGGCGTCCCGCCGTAAAGCGCGACCATCAATTTCATCGCCCAGACATCCTCGTCCGGCACGGCGGCAGCCGTGCGGAAGCCAAGCACCAGCTTCGACTGCGCAACGTCGGCGGGCTCCGAAATTTCGCGAACCTTGTCCGCTGTTTTTACAACGGTCATTTTGCAGCCGTCCGCCGGCGTTTTTGCCTCGCTTTGAAACGCACGCGCGAATTTTTCATACACCGGCCCCGGGTCACAGTCGCCAAGCACCAGAATTTCCACTCTCGCGCGGCGGAGCAGCTCCCGCCAAGCCTGTGTGAGCGTTTCCCGCCGGAGCTTTTCCACATCGTCCGTAGTGCCGTACCGGCCGATTCCGTACGGCTCGTTTTTGCACATCAGCTCTTCGCAGCGCAGCCTTGCGTAAGTGCGTTTGTCATTGTATTCCGACCGGATCGCCTCGATGATCTGGCGCTTTTCCTGTTCAAACCCGTCCTGCGGAAATAAGTCGTCTTCAAAGGGCGGGTCGAAAATCATACTGCAAAGCAGACTGGAAAGCTCCGTGGAAACGCTTTCCTTGTCCAAAGCGTAACGGTCCGCAATACCGGTTGCGGAAACGGACAAAAGCTGCACATCGCCCAGCTTTTGTACCTCCGCGTCGATTTCCGCGCCATAAAGCTCCGAAAGGCGCTCCCCCAGCCTTGTGTAATCGGGGTATTCCCTGCTGGCCCGGCTCAAAAGGAACGGAAGGATTGCGTTTGAGGCCGCCGTGTCCTTTTGCAGGGGCAGCATAAAATTAACGGACATGCGCGCTGTTTTAAATTTTACGTCGCGAATGCTGCGGAAACTGACTCCGGCACAGACAGCACGCTGTTCTGTTTCAATCATCCATTTCATCTCCAAAACAAACTTGTTAAAATCAGATTTTATTATATCACAATCAACTGCCCAAGCAAAGAATGATTATTCCAAAAAATTTGTGAACATCCATACAGCGGCTGCTTCATCATGCAGCCGTATTGCAGGCGCTTCCGTGAAATGCTATAATAAAGGCAACAGGAACAAATGAGGTGCGAAAAAGATTGAAAACAAAAAATAAATCCATTCTGGCGGAACTGGGGCTTCTTTTCATTACCATCATATGGGGAAGCGCTTTTGTTGTGGTGAAAAACGCAACGGATTCGGTCCCCGTCAACTATATTATCGCTGTTCGGTTCGGGATTGCCTGCCTTCTCCTCTTAATATTCTTTTTTCCCCGAATCAAAAAAATTGATCTGCGCGCTGTGAAATCCGGGGCGATTCTTGGCAGCATTTTGTACCTTGCCTATTTTTTGCAGACAGTCGGCGTAAAATACACCACCGCGGGAAACAACGCGTTTCTGACCGCCGTTTATGTTGTAATCGTTCCGTTTCTTTACTGGGGTGTCAAGGGGGAAAAGCCGAAGCTCAATCATATTCTCGCGGCATTTGTCTGCATTACGGGAATCGGATTTTTGTCCCTGCATGCAAACCTGACGATGAACCCGGGCGATATTCTGACTTTGCTGTGCGGCCTTGCCTTCGCCGCACATATTGTCGCAATGGGTATTCTTACCAAAAAAACAGACCCTATTCTGCTTTCGTTCACACAATTTTTCTTTACGACGGTACTTTCACTGCCGGCGGCTCTGGCGACCGAAACTTTTCCGGCACATATCGGAACGGATATGGTCCTTTCCTTTCTATATATCGGCGTGTTCAGCACACTGGTCGCCATGGTGCTGCAATCGGTCTGCCAGCAGTATGTTCCGCCCGCAAAGGCTTCGCTGATCATGTCGCTGGAAGCGCTCTTCGGCACGGTTTTCGGGATCATCTTCCTCCGGGAGCAGCTGACCTTCAAAACCTTATTGGGCTTTGCTTTGATTTTCGCGGCCGTCCTGATTTCCGAAACGCAGCCGTCTTTCCTTCGCGTATTGCGGAAAAACAGGTTACCCGATGAATTATCCGCTGAAAGTGATATACGGACACCGTAGAATGAACAAAGGGGCTGTTTTGCAACAGCCCCGATTTGTTGTTATAACCCGGCAAGCGCCTGATCGATATCCGCAAGAATATCGTCGATATTTTCGATGCCGACGGACATCCTCACCATATCGGCGCCGATTCCGGCCTGCGCGAGCTGCTCATCGCTCAATTGGCGGTGCGTGGTGCTCGCCGGATGCAGCACACTTGTGCGAAGGTCCGCCACGTGGACGACAATGGACGCCAATTTCAAGCCGCCCATAAATTTGGCAGCCGCTTCCCTGCCGCCCTTCACACCGAAGGATATTACGCCGGAGGTTCCGTTCGGCATATATTTTTTTGCGAGTGCGTAGTATTTATTGCTTTTCAGCCCCGGATAATTGACCCAGGCGATCTTGTCGTTTTTTTCAAGATATTCCGCCGCCGTAAGCGCGTTTTTGCAGTGGCGCTCCATTCTGAGCGCCAGCGTTTCAAGCCCGAGGTTCAAAAGGAACGCGTTGCAGGGGCTGGCCTGCGCGCCCAGGTCGCGCATCAGGTGGGTGCGGGCTTTCATAATATAGGCGGCTTTTCCGAACTGCCTGGTGTAAACAACGCCGTGATACGATTCGTCAGGCTCCGTCAGTTCCGGGAACTTTCCGTTGTCCCAGTTGAATCGGCCGCTGTCCACAACAACGCCGCCGAGCTGAACCGCGTGGCCGTCCATGTATTTCGATGTGGAATGGGTGACGATATCCGCTCCAAATTCAAAGGGGCGGCAATTGATCGGCGTCGGAAACGTATTGTCAACAATGATCGGGACTTCGTGCGCATGCGCGACCTTGGAAAACAGCTCCAGATCCGTTACGATCAGGGAAGGATTGGTCAGCGTCTCCGCAAAGACGCAGCGGGTATTCGGCTGAAACGCCGCGTTCAGTTCCTCTTCGGTCGCGTCGGCGGAAACAAAGGTAAAATCAATGCCCATTTCATGCATGGTTTTATAAAAGAGGTTGAAGGTTCCGCCGTAAATCGCATTGCAGCAAACCACATGGCCGCCGGCACGGCAGATATTGAACACGGCAATCATGGAAGCCGCCTGCCCGGACGCAGTGAGCAGCGCGCCGACACCGCCTTCCAGCGCGGCTATTTTCTTTTCCACCGCGTCAAGGGTCGGGTTGCCAAGGCGGGTATAAAAGAATCCGTCGGATTTCAAATCAAACAGCCGGCCCAATGTCTCCGCATTGCTGTATTTAAACGTCGTGCTCTGAACGATCGGCAGAACGCGCGGCTCTCCGTTGCCGGGCTCATAGCCGGCATGAATGCATTCCGTGTCGATATGATAATGCTCCATGTTTACTCCCTTGCTTTCTGTATTCTCAAACATTTTTTTATAATAAAGGCTGCGGCAGCCGGCCGCGCGGCCGGAAACGCCGTAACCAGAGGGCTCTTCCTTATCTTTCCGTCTATCATACCATATTTTCCGGCGGATTTACAAGCCGTATCCGAAGGTTTACAGGAAGACGGGGCGAATTTGCCTGTTTTCCAGCGCCGCCATGGCGGCAGGCAGAACCTGCTGAAAATCGGCTACAACCGAAAACGGCTTTTTCACCGGGTCATCCTGACGCATGGGAACAAAATAGATGTTTTTTGTATTGAGCAGCTTCCCGATATTCTGCGCCGACGCCGCGAGCGCGTCATTGGTTGCCGGGGCGAGAAGCACCGGGCGGCCTACCCGCAGCGTGGATTTCACCGCCATGGTAACTGAGGTGTCCGTGATTCCGTTGGCTATTTTGGCGAGCGTGTTTCCCGTGCATGGCGCTACAATCATCAGGTCGGCCATTTTTTTCGGACCGATCGGCTCCGCCTCCACAATGCTTTTTATAATTTTTTTTCCGCAGATTTCCTCCACATTCTGAATAAACTCCGCGGCCGGACCGAACCGTGTATCCGTAGAGTATGCGTTTTGAGACATAATCGGCAAAATATCAAATCCCGCTTCCGCAATTTTTTTCAACTCGTCAATTGCTTTGGAAAATGTGCAGAAAGAGCCGCACATGGCAAATCCAAACGTCATGCTGCGCAACGTGATCACTCCTCCATAATGTTATAAATTGTATTTTTAATAATGGTACCGGCGGTTTTCGGGGCCACTTTCCCGGGCAGAGAAAGCGCATGGATTGTTTTGATGCCCAGTTTTTCCGCGGCTTCAAAGTCTACTCCCCCCGGCATGGAGGCAAGGTCGATTATCAGCGGACGATTGTGCAGCCTGGAAAGGACCTTGCGGTTAAAAATCAGCGCGGGAACCGTGTTAAAAATAATATCGAAAGGCCGGCCGTCGCAGATCTGCTCCGTTGAAACCGGGCGGTATCCGAACGACTGTATCCAGGCCAGATCGGATTTTTTCCGGGCGCTGACCGTTACGCAGGCGCCAAGCCCGCGGAGCATCCACGAAAGAATTTTTCCGATTCTTCCGTATCCCGCCACAAGGCATCGGCTCGCGCTGAGGGTGCCAGGGTATTCCTGCATGGCGATTGCAATAGCCCCCTCCGACGTTGGCACCGCATTGTGGATTGCAAATTCCTCGCGGGTATAATAGTCATAAGTATCAATGTTTTCCCACACTTCGCTGGTCTGGTAAAGCTTACCCATCATTCCGCCGAAGACCCTCCGGTTCCTCATCAGGCCGGCAAACTCGTCGTTCAGAAGAATTCGGTGTTCGCTGAAGGGCGTATTCAGGTGCTTTCCGTCGCTTGTTACGGGAAGCGGCAGAATGATGTTCCGGCACTGCTGCACCGCTTCTTTTAAATCCGATTTGGTTACTTTTTCCGCAAACTCAATATGGTCAAACCCCGCGGCGTACACCTGGTACCCGTCGGCGGCAATGGAATCCGCCAGGGCGATTTGACGTTTGTCGCCCCCCAATACGCTGAAACTGCCGGCATCCGTCATCGTAAAATACCTCCATGCTTTTCTTCCAACATAGTATGGAAACAGAGAAAGCTGTGTGATTGGTCATTGAAAATTAAAAATCTGAATTTCATTTTTATATTGCATCCGTCAACAAATGTGTTTATTATTAATGAGTATGGAAATATAATAATCGGAACCAACTCTGAACGATGAATATTTTTAAGGAGCGCGTCTGTTATGGAATTTCAGGATACGTTGTCTAAAGTAAAAAAAATACATTTTGTGGGAATCGGCGGTTCGGGGATGTGCCCCCTTGCCGAAATCCTGCATCACAGGGGCTATGAGCTGACCGGCTCGGATAATACCGAATCTGAAACATTGGCCCGGATCCGTTCCTACGGGATTCCGGTCACCATGGGGCATTACCCGGAAAATGTGAAAGGAGCAGAGCTGGTGGTTTACACCGCCGCCGTGAAACCCGACAATCCGGAGCTTGTGGCGGCAAAAGAGATGGGCATTCCCGTGGTGGAACGCTCCGTCATGCTCGGCATGGTGACGCGCAGGTTCAAAAATTCGATCGCGGTTTCCGGCACGCACGGAAAAACCACAACCACCGCGATGATCACCCAGGTTTTGCTGAACGCCGGGGCGGACCCCTCCGCCGTGATCGGGGGAAAGCTGCCGCTGATCGGCGGCAACGGGCGCGCCGGAAAGTCCGAGACGATTGTGTGCGAAGCCTGCGAATATGTGGACACCTTCCTTCAGCTGAACCCGGCTGTTTCTGTTATTCTAAACATAGACGCCGACCACCTGGACTATTTTCACACGGTTGAAAACATCATTCGTTCCTTCCGCAAGTTTGCACGGCAGACCACGGACCTGCTGGTCGTAAACGGCGACGACGCCAACACCCGCAAAGCGGTGGAAGGGTTGACCCATGCGAAAATTCTGACCTTTGGCTTTGATTCCTCAAACGATTATTATGCTGCAAATATTGCGGAAACGAAGCTGGCGCGCGAAAACTTCACCGTTATGAAGCAGGGCAAAAAAATGGCGGACGTGACGCTGAACATCCCCGGAAAACACAATATTTACAACGCTCTTGCCGCGTTTGCCGTCGCGGATTCCCTCGGTGTGGACGCGGCGGTCATCGCGGACGGCCTGCATGCGTTTACCGGCGTGCACCGTCGGTTTGAAATACGGGGGAATTTCGGGGGGATCACGGTGGCGGACGATTTCGCGCACCACCCCACGGAGCTGACCGCCACCCTGACCGCGGCCACGCATATGGGCTTTCGGAATGTTTGGGCGGTTTTCCAGCCCCACACGTATTCCAGGACATTCCTTCTGCTGAACGAGTTTGCCAAAGCGCTGTCCATTGCGGACCATGTTGTGCTTTCTGAAATTCTCGCCGTGCGCGAAACAAACACCTATAACATTTACGCAAAGGATCTGGCCGATAAAATCCCGGGGTGCGTCTGGTTCAAAACCTTTGAGGAAATTACGGATTATGTCACAAAAAACGCGCAGCCGGGCGATTTGATCATTACCATTGGCGGCGGGGACGTTTATAAATGCGCCAATATGATTGTGGCAAAATATCAGGATCAGTAAAATGTGTTAAGAGCCATGCAAAATCATAAAACGGCAGGGAGAAAGTTTCGTTTCTCCCTGCCGTTTTCACGCGGATTTTTTCTTTTGCACCGCCGCTCCCTGCGGCTCTGTTTACTTTGATTCGCCGTGCTTTTCGGAAAGCATCTTTTGCAAATACCGGCCGGTGTAGGATTCCGGAACCTGAGCGACCTGCTCCGGCGTTCCCGCCGCAATCACGGTACCGCCTCCGTTTCCGCCCTCCGGGCCGAGGTCGATGATGTAATCGGCGGTTTTGATCAGATCGAGGTTGTGTTCGATGACAAGAACGGTGTTGCCGCTTTCCACCAGCTTTTGCAGGACGCCGATCAGCATGTGTACGTCCGCGATGTGAAGGCCGGTGGTAGGCTCGTCCAGAATGTAAATCGTTCTGCCGGTCGGCCGCTTGGAAAGCTCCGTCGCCAGCTTGACACGCTGCGCCTCTCCGCCGGAAAGCGTTGTCGCGGGCTGTCCGATCTTGATATAGCCGAGCCCGACATCGTGAAGGGTTTGAAGCTTGCGCGCAATCCTTGGAATGCTGGAAAAGAACGCAAGCCCTTCCTCCACCGTCATTTCCAGAACGTCGTAAATGCTTTTCCCTTTGTATTTGATTTCAAGCGTTTCACGGTTGTAGCGTTTTCCCTTGCACACATCGCAGGGGACGTAGACATCCGGAAGAAAATGCATCTCAATTTTGATGATTCCGTCGCCCTGACAGGCCTCACAGCGGCCGCCCTTCACATTAAAGGAAAAACGTCCGGACTGGAATCCGCGTATTTTGGCATCCTGAGTGGAAGCAAAGAGGTCGCGGATATCGGTAAACACGCCGGTGTAAGTCGCGGGGTTGGAACGCGGCGTGCGGCCGATGGGGGCCTGATTGATCTCAATGACCTTGTCGAGCTCTTCCACACCCTGAATTTGTTTGAAAGAGCCCGGGCGCGTTTTCGCACCGTTCAGCTCCGCCGCCAGGTATTTGTATAAAATTTCATTGATCAGGGAGGATTTTCCGGAGCCGGAAACGCCCGTTACGCAGACAAATGCCCCCAACGGGAATTCCACATTGATATTTTTCAGGTTATTCTGGGAAGCGCCGATGATTTTCAGCTTTTTTCCGTTGCCTTTTCGGCGCTGTTTCGGAACCTCCACCCTCTTTTTTCCGCTCAGATACTGGCCGGTGATGGACTCCTCGCAGTTGACGATGTCCTCCACCTTCCCGTTGAACACCACGTTGCCCCCGTGGATTCCCGCGCCCGGTCCGATGTCGACAATATGGTCGGCGGCGCGCATGGTGTCCTCGTCATGCTCCACCACGATCACGGTGTTGCCGAGGTCGCGCAGATGCTTCAGCGTGGCGAGCAGCTTGTCGTTGTCGCGCTGGTGCAGGCCGATGCTCGGCTCGTCCAGAATATAGAGCACGCCCATCAGCGAAGAGCCGATTTGGGTCGCAAGGCGGATTCGCTGGCTTTCACCGCCGGAAAGCGTGCCGGAAGAACGGGAGAGCGTCAGATATTCCAGCCCGACGCTTTGCAGAAAGCCGAGCCGGCTCCGGATTTCCTTCAAAATCGTCCGCGCAATCATGTTTTCACGGTCCGTAAGCTGCAGCTGATTGATAAAACCCAGCGCTTCCGTCACTGATTTGTCACAGAAATCGCTGATATTGATTCCGCCGACCGTAACCGCCAGGCTGATGGGAGAAAGCCTTTTCCCGTGGCACGCGTCGCAGGGGATCGCGCGCATATAGCCTTCGATCTCTTCCTTGATCCAGTTGCTCTGTGTTTCACGGAACCGGCGTTCCAGATTGTTGATGATTCCCTCAAATTCCGTGTGGTACACGCCGCTTCCATACTCATTCCTGCGCTCTACCGTGATCTTTTCGCCTTTGGTGCCGTAAAGAAGAATGTCGACCACAGTTTCCGGCAGCTCCCCGATCGGCGTATCAAGGGAAAAATGATAACGCTTCGCAAGCGCGTTCATATACATGGAGGCGATGGTGCTGCCCTCCATCGCCCACCCGCTGGCTTTCAGACCGCCTTTGTTGACGGAAAGCGACTTGTCCGGAATAATCAGGTCCGGGTCGATTTTCATAAAGACGCCGAGCCCCGTGCATTTGGGGCACGCTCCGAACGGATTGTTGAAGGAGAACATGCGCGGGGTCAGCTCCTCCACGCTGATTCCGTGTTCCGGGCACGCGTAGTTTTGAGAAAACAGGAGGTCTTCCCCGTCCACAACGCTGACAACCGTCAGCCCGCCGGAAAGGGAGGACGCCGTTTCGATCGAGTCTGCCAGACGGGAACGGATTTCCGGGTGAATCACAAGCCGGTCCACCACGATGTCGATGGTATGCTTTTTATTTTTCTCCAGCTTGATGGTTTCCGAAAGATCGTAGACGCTGCCGTCGACGCGCACCCTGACAAAACCGCCGCGGCGCGCCGCCTCCAGTTCCTTGATGTGTTCGCCCTTTCTCCCCCGCACCACCGGGGCCAGCACCTGGATTTTGCTGCCTTCCGGCAGGGTGAGCACCCGGTCGACGATCTGGTCGATGGTCTGCTGCGTAATTTCCCTGCCGCAGACGGGGCAGTGCGGAATGCCGATGCGCGCGTAAAGAAGGCGCAGATAATCGTAAATTTCCGTCACCGTGCCGACGGTCGACCGCGGATTTTTCGAGGTGGTTTTCTGGTCGATGGAAATCGCCGGGGAAAGCCCTTCAATATAATCGACATCCGGTTTTTCCATCTGCCCCAGGAACTGGCGCGCGTAAGAGGAGAGAGACTCCACGTACCGGCGCTGCCCCTCGGCGTAGATCGTGTCGAACGCGAGGGAGGATTTCCCGGAGCCGGAAAGGCCGGTGAAAACGATCAGCTTGTCCCGGGGAATCTCAATGTCGATATTTTTCAGGTTGTGTTCCCTCGCGCCTTTTACAAAAATATTTTTTGCCGTCATACTGCCTCCAAAACAGGTGCTTACTTTTCGCCGGTGAGCTGTTTGATTTTATCCCGTAAATACGCGGCGTGTTCAAATTCCAGCAGCTTTGCCGCCGCTTTCATTTCCCGGGTCAGCTGTTCGATCATCTGCCTGCGCTCCGCCGGGCTGAGCCGCTTCTTCTTTTTCCCTTTTTCATCGTCTTTATGCGTGGATATTTCAAGCACGTCCGCCACCTTTTTGACAATGGTTTGCGGGACGATCCCGTGTTCGCTGTTATATGCCATCTGGATGTTACGGCGGCGCTCGGTTTCCCGGATGGCCGATTCCATAGACGGTGTGACCGAATCGGCGTACATGATAACCTGCCCCTTTGCGTTTCGCGCCGCGCGGCCGATCGTCTGAATCAGCGAACGCTCGGAACGCAAAAAGCCTTCCTTGTCCGCGTCCAGAATCGCGACAAGCGAAACCTCCGGGATGTCCAGCCCCTCGCGCAGCAGGTTGATGCCCACCAGAACGTCGAATTCCCCAAGCCGCAGATCGCGGATAATTTCCATGCGCTCCACGGTATCGATGTCGTGGTGCATGTACCGCACGCGGATTCCCATGGTTTCCAGATAGGCGGTCAGGTCCTCCGCCATCTTTTTGGTCAGCGTTGTCACCAGAACGCGTTCTTTTTCCGCCGTCCTCAGATTGATTTCCGAAATCAGATCGTCGATCTGCCCGTCGGTCGGTTTTACGATCACCTCGGGGTCAATCAGGCCGGTCGGACGAATCACCTGCTCCACAATCTGCGCCGACTTTTCCTTTTCCAGGTCGCCGGGCGTCGCGCTGACAAAAACAGCCTGGTTGACATGGGAATAGAATTCGTCGAAGTTCAGCGGGCGGTTGTCGTACGCAGAAGGCAGCCGAAACCCGAAATCGATCAGCGACTGCTTGCGCGCGCGGTCGCCCGCGTACATGGAGCGTACCTGCGGCAGCGTAACATGGGATTCGTCCACAAACAGCAGAAAATCCTTTGGAAAATAATCGAGCAGCGTAAACGGCGAGCTGCCCGGCGCGCGGCAGGAAAGCACGCGCGAATAGTTTTCAATGCCCTTGCAGAAACCGATTTCACCCAGCATCTCCATGTCGTACTGTGTGCGTTCACGGATGCGCTGCGCTTCGATCAGCTTCCCTTCGCTTTGAAAAAACCGGACGCGCTCTTCCATTTCCCGTTCAATTTCCGCTATGGCGCGCAGCATTTTTTCACGGGGAACAATATAATGCGACGCGGGATAAATCGCCGCATGCTTCAGTTCCGCCCTGAATTCTCCGGTGAGCGCGTTGATTTCGCTGATCCGGTCGATTTCATCGCCGAAAAATTCAACGCGGACAAAGTTTTCGTTGGACTGAGCCGGGAAGATTTCAACCACATCGCCGCGCACGCGGAACTTGTTGCGGATGAAATTGATATCGTTGCGCTCATACTGAAGCTCCACAAGCTTGCGCAGCAGCTCGTCCCGGTTTTTACGCATGCCCGGCCGAAGCGAAATCACCATGGTTCGGTAGTCGATCGGGTCGCCAAGGCTGTAAATGCACGACACACTCGCCACGATAATCACATCCCTGCGCTCTGAAAGAGCGGAGGTGGCGGAATGGCGGAGCTTGTCGATTTCATCATTGATGGCGGAATCCTTTTCAATGTAGGTATCCGTGGTTGCAATATATGCTTCCGGCTGGTAATAATCATAATACGATACAAAATACTCCACGGCGTTTTCCGGGAAAAACTCGCGGAACTCCGAACAAAGCTGCGCCGCAAGGGTTTTATTGTGCGCAAGCACCAGCGTCGGCCGGTTCATTTGCGCAATCACGTTCGCCATGGTGAACGTTTTTCCTGAACCGGTCACGCCAAGAAGCGTCTGTTCCCTGTTTCCGGCCCGCAGACCGTCCACAAGCTGTCGGATCGCCTTGTGCTGGTCGCCGGTCGGCTTATAACCTGATACCAGTTTGAAATCCATAATTACTCCGTATTCCTTCCCGAATCAAAAAGCTCCGGCATAATTCCGCTCTTTGCAATAGAAAAATAATCGTTGTCGCTCACAATGATATGATCGGTCAGCTGTACCTCCACGGTCTGAAGCGCGTCGTAAATCCAGCGCGTGGTGTCCAGATCCTGCCGGGAAGGCATGCAGTTTCCGCTCGGATGGTTATGGGACAAAATGGCGTAAACGGCGTTGTACTGCACGGCGAGGCGCACAATTTTCTTGATATAAATATTGGCGGTCACCGCGGTTCCCTCATTGACCACATCACAATAAAGCGCTCTGCTCTTGCTGTCGAGCAGGAGCAGAACGACAATTTCGTTGGAACGCCCGATAAATCTGCTCATCAGATACCGGCCGGCTTCCTCATAGCTGAATATCCGGTTTTGTCCCTGATTCAGGCTTTGCTGGTAAACGCGGCTCAGCTCCGGAACCAGCTTGATGAGAGTCGCCGCGGATTTGCCGATTCCATCCACCCTCAACAATTCTTCCATCGGGGCGTTGAACACACCGGCGAGAGTTCCGAATTTTTTCAGCAGCGCGTGGCCGGCGGGATTGGTGTCTTTCAGTGGGATGGCGTAAAAAAGAAGCAGTTCCAATACTTCATGCGGGGAAAATCCGTCGATCCCCTCTTTCAGGAATCTGGCCTTTACGCGCTCCCGGTGTCCGCTGTGAATCGGTTTTTCAGCACTTTTCTTTTCCGCGGCAACATGTTTTCCTTTGTCCACAGCAGGCGCATCCCTTCGGTTTGTTATTGCAGTCCGCGGTTATATTTTTCTGCTGCCGGGCTTGACCGGCGCAGGCGCGCCCGCTTTGCAAAGCGGACAGTTTTCAGGTCCCCAGGACTCCACATCGACCGAAATGACGGCCTTGAACGGGACCCCGAAATCGATTTTGCCCCCGGTGCGGTCCACAATGGAACCGACGCCGACCACAACGCCGCCCGCGGCCTTGACCAGATCGATCACCTCGCGCACGGAACCGCCCGTTGTGACCACGTCTTCCACTACCAGAACCCTGTCGCCGGGATTCACGGCAAAGCCGCGGCGAAGCGCCATTTTTCCCTCTTCATCGCGTTCCGTGAAAAAGTTTTCACAATGCAGCGGCCGGCTTACTTCATACGCCATCTGCACCGCGCCCATGGCGGGACCGATCACGATCTGCACCTTGTCGTTCTTGAATTGCTCCGCCAGCGCGGCGCAAAGCTCTTCACTGTATTTTGTATTGCGGAAGATTTTGGCGCACTGCAGGTATTTGTTGCTGTGCCTGCCGGAGGTCAGCCGGAAATGGCCTTCCAGCAAAACGCCCGCTTCCTTCAGTATTTCCATTACGCGTTCCTGTGTAATCATAAATCCGTCTCCCTTTTTTACATTTCATTTTATTATATACTAAAATGTAATTTTTGAAAAGCGTTTTCGCCTTTTCCAAGCGCTCTTTTCGTGTTATAATGTCTACTGCGAAGAACCTCATTTTCTCAAGGATCAGGAGTTCATATGAAAGAAATTGTGATTGGAAAAAACGACGTGGGCCAGCGACTTGATAAATTTTTGACGAAAGCATGCCCGAACCTCCCGCAGTCGATGATGTATAAAAGCATCCGCAAAAAAAATATCAAGCTGAACGGAAAGCGGTGTGAAATTTCCACCCGCCTTTCGGAAAACGACGTTCTTTCCCTGTATTTAAAGGATGAATTTTTCCAGCAGCAGCCGAAGGAATACGATTTTATCAAGGCGCCGAAGCAGATCAGCGTGCTTTATGAAGACGGCAATATTATGATACTGGACAAAAAGCCGGGTCTGATCGTTCATCCGGATGAAAACTACCACTTTGATTCCCTGATTGCACGCGTTCAGCATTATTTGTACGATAAGGGGGAATACCGGCCGGAGGAGGAAAACTCCTTTGCGCCCGCCCTGATCAACCGCATTGACCGGAACACGGGCGGAATTGTAATGGCTGCGAAAAACGCGGAAACGCTGCGCATGATGAATCAGAAAGTAAAGGCGAGGGAAATTCAGAAAATTTACCTTTGCATTGTCCACGGCAGAATGGAAAAACAGGAAGCCACGCTGGAAGGGTATCTGGAAAAAAACGAGGCGCAGAACCGCGTCTATATTTCCAGAAAACCGACGGCGGACTCCAAAAGCATCCGCACGCATTACCGTGTGCTTTCCGAACACGGCGACTATTCCCTTCTGGAGGTGGAACTATTGACGGGACGCACGCACCAGATCCGCGCGCACCTGGCCTCCATCGGGCACCCCCTGGCAGGGGACGGAAAATACGGCACCAACGCCATGAACCGGGCGACCGGGTTCCGTTATCAGGCGCTTTATTCCTATAAACTGAAATTCACTTTTTCCAGCGATGCCGGAATTTTGAATTACCTGAACGGAAAAGAGTTTACGGCAAACGAAGTCTGGTTTTTAAAGGAGTTTCCCCGCCTCCAATAACAGTTGATACAATAGCATATGGAATTTACAACAAAAAAAGCCGGTGCGAAAATCAGCACCGGCTTTTTTTGTTGTATCCGGGATGCGGTCAGGTGTTTTTATCCACCTGATGAAAGGTTTTTAAATTGCCCTGCTTTTCGCTGCGTTTTTCCAGTTCCGTTTCAATATCCTCCAGAGCAATGCCCTCGTTCACCATCAATACGGTCAAATGATAGCGTACATCCGAAATTTCCAGCACGGTTTCCCGATTGTCCCCGTTTTTTGCCGCGATGATGACTTCGCTGCATTCTTCCCCACATTTTTTCAGGATTTTATCGAGGCCCTTCTCAAACAGGTAGCAAGTGTAAGAGCCCTCCTGATGGTTTGACTTTCTGTCGAGTACGGTCCGGTACAGTTCCTTCATGGCATCATTCATCGGTATCCCTCCAAATTTCATTAAAAAAGCAGCTGTGCGACCCGGTGTGGCAGGCGGGTCCGGTTTGCCTGACAACGACCAGCAGCGTATCGCTGTCACAGTCGCCGGTGATGCTGACGATTTTCTGAAGATGACCGGACGTTGCCCCCTTGTTCCAAAGTTCCCGGCGGGAACGGCTGTAAAACCAGGTATAACCGGATTCCAGCGTTTTTTGAAAAGATTCACGGTTCATATAAGCCAGCATCAGCACCTCGTTCGTGCCGTATTCCTGCACAATAGCGGGCAGAAGATCCGATTTTTGAAAAAACTTTTCTATAAAGGCGTCTGACTTTACACATGATTTCTGGTTCATATCCGATCTCCTCCGCACAAAGCAATCGCCGACTTTAGGTCGAGGTCTCCGGTATAAAGCGCTTTTCCGCAGATCGCGCCGTATAAATCCAGCTGCAGCAAATTCGAGATGTCATGCAGGCTGCTCACGCCGCCGCTTGCGATGATATTGCAGGAAACAGCGTTATTCAAACGCTCCAGCATCTTCAGATTGGGACCGGAAAGCATTCCGTCCCGTGAAATATCTGTAAAGATAATATACTTTACGCCTATTTCTTCCATCCGGCCGGCCATATCGAGATAGTCGACCGACGAAGTCTGCGTCCATCCTTCCGCGGCCACCTTTCCGCCGCGCGCGTCGATGCCGACGGCGATTCGCTCCCCGTATTTTTCGACCGCGCCGCGCACCAGCTCCGGATGATTCAATGCGGCGGAACCGAGTATTGCCCTGGAAATCCCGTTTTCCAGATAGTACGCGACGGTTTCCATATTGCGGATGCCTCCGCCGATTTCCACGTTCAGCCCGGATTCCCGCGCCACGCGGAAAATCAGTTCCGCGTTGACCGGCGCGGCCGCCTTTGCGCCGTTTAAATCCACCGTATGAAGCCACTGCGCACCCGCCGCACGGAAAGCGTTCGCGGTCTGCACCGCGTCTTCCGCAACCTTGTGCGCCGTTTCATAATCGCCTTTTACAAGACGGACACACTCGCCGTCTTTGATGTCGATCGCAGGTAAAATAACCATGTGCCTGCCTCCCGTTTATAAAGAACCTTTTGTGGAAAGGACTCCGCTTTCCGTTTGGGCGGCCGCAACGCGCAGCGCGTGGGCCAAGGCTTTGAACAAAGCTTCTATTTCATGGTGCGAGTTCATGCCGTATTCCACACGCAGGTGCAGCGTGATCCCCGCGTTCATCGCAAAGGCGCGCATAAATTCCTCAACCATGCAGGTATCGAAATCGCCGACGCGTTCCTGCCGAAAATCCGCATGGAACACAAGGAACGGCCTGCCGCTGATATCCACCGACGCGAATGCGAGCGCTTCGTCCATCGGAATGGAGAAGCTCCCGTAGCGCGCAATGCCGGACTTGTCCCCCAAAGCCCGCGCAAACACCTTGCCAAGCACGATTCCGACGTCCTCCACCGTGTGGTGGCAGTCCACGAACAAATCGCCCCTGGCTTCAATCTGAAGGCCAAAGCCGCCGTGTACCGCAAAGGCGTTCAGCATGTGGTCGAAAAAACCGATTCCGGTTGAAACAGAAACCGCGCCGCCGTCCAACGAGAGGGACACGGCAATGTCGGTTTCTTTTGTTTTTCGCTGTTCTGTGCAGTTTCTCATCTTTTTCACCTCTTCAACGCGTCGGCAAAAACCCGCAGCACCTCTGCGTTCTCTTCCCCGCTGCCTGCCGTGATGCGCAGGAAATCGCCCAGAAACCGCACGGCGATCCCCGCTTTGAGCAGATAATCGTAGATTTCCTTTGCGTTTTCCAGCCGGATCAGGACAAAATTGGTCACGGTGGGATAAACATGCATATCCGCCCCGACATCCGCTTCCAGCTGGCGGAAGCCGCGGTACAGTTCATCGCGCGATTCCACCACCTTGCGGATGGAGGCTTGAATCCATTCCGGCTCGCTTAAAATAAGGGCCCCGATTTTCTGTGTCAGCGTATTCACGTTATAGGGCGACTTGACCGCGTGAAGCGCTTTGGTCAAGGTTGGGTTCGCAACCGCAAAGCCAAGCCGGATGCCCGCCATGGCAAACGCTTTGGAGCAGGTGCGCAAAATAATCAGATTGTCGTACTGTTCCGCCTCCGGCAAAAGAGATTGGTCCCAGAAATCCATATAGGCTTCGTCCACCACGACCAGCGCCGGAACCGAGGTAATCAGTCTGCGCACTTCTTCCCGCTTTAAGCCAAGCGAGGTCGGATTGCACGGGTTGGAAAAAACGATCAGTTTGGTATTATGCCGGGCTGCACAGCGGATCATGTCGTCAACATCAATGGTGAGGTCCGGCTTTTTCTGGTACTCCACGCAGTTCGCTTCGGAGAGGGACGCATAAAATTTATACATGGAAAAATCGGGCGCAACCGTCAGAATAGAATCGCCTTTCATCAGGAACGCGTTGCAGAGAACGGAGATCAGCTCATCGGAGCCGTTCCCCGCCGTCAGGCTTTCGGTGTTCAGTCCGTGGTAAGCGGCAAACCGTTCGCACAGTTCCCCTGCCGTGGAATCCGGATAGCGGTTGTACGCGGCGCAGGCCGTTTCCTGCCGAATCTTTTGAATGATATCGTCGGGAAGCGGAAGAAACGATTCGTTTGCGTCCAGCCGGATGCGGTACTGCCCTGAAATCGGTTCGTAGGGCTTTAAATCTCTGATCTTGTCGTTTAGCCGGTATGTCATGTCAGCGCCTCACCTTGATCGAATTCGCATGGGCGGTCAGTCCTTCCGTTTTCGCAAGAGCCACAATATCGCCGGCGGACTGCTTCAATGCGTCCTCCGTGTAATAGATAAAGCTGGACTTTTTGATGAAGCTGTCCACGGAAAGAGGGGAAAAGAAACGGGCTGTTCCGCTGGTGGGCAAAACGTGGTTCGGTCCGGCAAAATAATCGCCAAGCGGTTCCGGAGAATAGTTGCCCAGAAATACGGAACCGGCGTTGTCGATTTTCCCGATGTACTCCATGGGGTTTGCCGCGCAGACCTCCAGGTGCTCCGGCGCAAGCTCGTTGGCAAATTCCACCGCTTCCCGCATGCTGTCGCAGACCAGAACAGCGCCGAACCGGTCGAGTGATTTTTCAATGATTTCTTTCCGGGAAAGATTTTCCAGCTGCTCATAAATCTGCGCAACCGTTTCCTCCGCGATTTTTTCCGAGGTGGTCAGCAGGATTGCGGAAGCCAAAACGTCGTGTTCCGCCTGCGACATCAGGTCGGCCGCAAGGAACTTCGGTTTTGCGGTTTCGTCCGCAATCACAAGGATTTCGCTCGGCCCGGCGATCATGTCGATATCCACCGTGCCGTAAAGCAGCTTTTTGGCCGTGGCCACGTAAATATTTCCGGGGCCGACGATTTTATCCACCTTCGGAATGCTTTCCGTGCCGAACGCCAGCGCGGCTACCGCCTGCGCGCCGCCCACCAGAAAAACCCGGTCGACCCCAGCGGCCAGCGCGGCGGCCATGATATCCGGATTGGGCTTTCCTCCCTTCGCGGGAGGCGTCACCATGACGATCTCTTTCACCCCGGCGATTTTCGCGGGGATGGCGTTCATTAATACGGAGGAAGGATAGGCCGCCGTTCCGCCGGGGACGTAAATGCCGACCCGTGCGAGGCCGCGCACGCGCTGCCCCATGATGACGCCGTTTTCCTGCGTGGTGAGCCAGCTCTGCTGCTTCTGGCGCTCGTGAAAATCCCTGATATTCCGGGCCGCGCGCCGAAGGGCGCCCACGAATTCCGGGTCACACTGCGCGGCAAGACGTTCCATCTCTTCCCTGCCGATCTCCATGCTTTCCGGCGCGCCGCCGTCAAACCGAAGCGTGTATTCCCTGACGGCATCGTCGCCCCTTGCCCGGACCGTTTCGATAATTTCGGCCACGGAAGCTTCCACCTGACGGTTTGCGCTTTCGCTGCGCTGTTTGAGCTGCCGGATAAAGTCGCGGCCCAAGCTGCCGCCCTGTTTCATAACCGGAATCAAACTGCCCCCTCCTTTGCCTGTTCCATCTGTTCCACCAGCGTTTCGATTTCTTTTTTCCGCAATTTCAAGCTGGCCGCGTTTACGATCAGCCTCGCGGAAATATCGCAGATAGTTTCAATGACTTCCAGCCCGTTTTCCTTTAATGTGGTCCCCGTTTCCACAATATCCACAATCGCGTCGGAAAGACCGAGCAGCGGCGCAAGCTCTACCGAGCCTTCGATTTTGATTACGCGCACGTCCATGCCGCGGCTTTCAAAATAGCCCCTCGCCACATTCGGGTATTTCGTCGCGATGGTTTTGGCGGAATAGCCGCTGAAAAAATCCTTTCCTTTGGGACCCGCCAGCGCAAAACGGCATTTCCCGAACCCAAGGTCGAGCACCTCGTAAAAGCTTCTGCCGTTTTCCATAATGGTGTCTTTTCCGACCACGCCAAGGTCGCATACGCCGTGCTCCACATAGGTGATTACGTCCGCCGCCTTTGCCAGCACCACTTCAAACCGGTGTTCGCCGATCGGCAGAATCAGCTTTCTGCCCTTTTTGCTGACCGCGGTGCAGTCATAACCGATTTTTTCAAAAAGGGCCACGGTATCCTTTTCCAGTCTTCCCTTGGTCAGGGCGATTCTCAATGGTTTCATCTGATCAGTCCTTCAGCACTTTTGTTTCAACGGTATCCCCGACATAATCAATGCGGCCCATGCCGCGCAGCACGGCGTATTCCCGCGCTTGTTCCCGTGTTTCAAACACGCTGGTCTCGCACCGGAAGCCCTGTGCCACAAGGTTGGAAACATGGCGGAGCGCTTTCATTTCAAACCCGCCGTCCCCGTGGACGAGAATGTCCGTTTGGGGTTCCGCCGGAATCTGGCCGCGCCGGAGCATGATTTTGGCCAGAGCGTCCACATTGACGGCGAACCCGACGGCAGGCATCGGCAGGCCGAAATAATCAAGCAGCGTATCGTAACGGCCGCCCAGAAGGACCGCATCGCCGAATTCCTGCACATACGCGCTGAACACGATATTGGTGTAATAATCGTTGCGCTGGACCAGACCGAGGTCGACGATCATCCTCTGGCCAAGGCCGGTCAGGGAAAGCGATTGATAAAGCTGATGCAAATATGCGATGGGTTTCGCGGAAGCCGGGTCCGAGCACAGGGACGCCGCTTCGTCGAACACCTCTTCCCCGCCGAACAGGCGCGGCAGCCTGCGCATGGCCTGAACGGACGGGGTGTTTTCCAGCCCGTCCAGAATCCGGTTCAGCGCGGCGTAATCCTTGGCCTCGATCACACGGCGCAAATCCTCGCGGACATCGTCCGAAACGGGAAGCTGAGCGGCAACCGCGCGGAAAAATCCGGCGTGGCCCAGCTCCAGCCGGAAATCCGGCACACATTTTTCAAGCGCTTCCACCGCCGTGGCAATCACTTCCAGATCCGCACGCTTTCCCTGCGCGCCCAGCAGCTCAATTCCCGTCTGCACGGTTTCGTCGCTCCGCCCCGTCAGGCCGGGATTGCTGCGATAAATCGGCTGCGTGTAAAAAAGGCGGATCGGCCGCGGCTGATTCTGAAGCCTTGTCGCCGTCAAACGGCCGATCGGCATGGTGGAATCCGGCCGCATCACGACAATCCTGCCGTGGTGGTCGGTCATTTTGTACATGACCTCCTGCCCGATGCCGGACACGGAGGGATTGAACACATCGTAAAATTCAAGGCCGGGCGTCACCACTTCGTGGAACCCGTGGGCGGCAAAAACATCCGCCAGCGTTTTTTCCACATACCTTCGCGCCTGACACTCTTCAAAAAGAAGGTCATTGGTCCCTTCCGGGGTAATTTTGCTGTATCGTTTCATAAGGCTGTTCTCTCCCGCAGTCGTCACTTTAGTGTGCTAATATAATAGCATACTAAATTAATTTTTGTCAACCTGTTTTTTACATCACAGATTATTCCGCTATCCCAATGAAAAGAAAGAAAGCTTCCGCCTTCGTGACGAAAACGCAGAGGGACGGTTACGAAACCGCAAAAGCTCCTGCTTTTGCTGAAAAACAGGATTAAAACAGGGTCATCTGACTGCTTTGAGGCAGACCGGTCAGCACACCCGCCGCCCCGAGTGTTTCAATGACCGATTTTGAAACCTTCGCGCGCGTCTGCAGGTCGTCCACGGAAATATAGGGTCCGCTTTCCTTTGCCTGCGCAAGGCTCTGCGCGGCGGATTCCCCGACGCCGGAAAGCGAGGAAAACGGCAGACGGATTTTTTTATCCTCCACCAGATATTTGCGGGCGTCCGACCGGTACAGGTCGACCGGCAGCACCTCAATCCCGCGGGCCAGCATTTCGTTGACAATCTGAAAAGTCGAATAAGCGGCTTCCTCCTTGGCGCTGGCTTCCTTCCCCTTCATGCTGATTTCGTTCATCCTGCGTCGGACCGCGTCGCGCCCCTGCGTGACCAGAGCGCCGTCAAAATCCTCCCCGCGCACGGTAAAGTAGGCGGCATAATACTCCACCGGATAGTGGACCTTATACCAGCCGAGCCGAAGCGTGGAAATCATATACGCCGCGGCATGCGCTTTCGGGAACATGTATTTGATTTTCATACAGGAGTCGATATACCACTGCGGAACGCCGTGTTCCTTCATGGCGTTGATATGCTCTTCCGTCAGCAGCTTGGTGGCCTTGCCTTTTCTGGTGATTTCCATGATTTTAAAAGCCATTTTCGGTTCCAGCCCCTTGTGGAGCAGATAGGTCATGATGCTGTCGCGGGTACCGATGACCTCTGAAATCGTGCAGGTGCCGTTTTTAATCAGATCCTGCGCGTTGCCCAGCCAGACATCCGTTCCGTGCGACAGGCCGGAAACCTGAAGCAGGTCGGAAAAGGTCTTGGGCTGCGAATCAATCAGCATCTGGCGCACAAAACTGGTGCCGACTTCCGGCAGGGAAAACGTGCCGGTGCGGGAATCGATGTCCTCCGGCTTGACCCCCAGCGCCTCCGTGGAAGTAAACAGCGACATGACGGCCGGGTCGCTCATGGAGACATCCATGACCGGTATCCCGGTGTAGTTTTCCAGATACCGGTAAATCGTCGGCACATCATGGCCGAGCTCGTCAAGCTTGCATATCGTATCATGAATCGAATGAAAATCGAAGTGTGTGGTAATGTTATCGGATTTCTGGTCGTTTGCGGGATGCTGAACCGGGCAGAAATCGTAAATTTCCATCCCCTTCGGCACGACCACCATGCCGCCCGGGTGCTGGCCCGTGGTGCGCTTAATGCCGGTGCAGCCGGTGGCCAGCCGCAGTTCCTCCGCGCGGTGCAGCACCATCCCTTTGCTTTCGGCGTATTTCTTTACAAAGCCGAGCGCGGTCTTGTCCGCGACGGTCGCAATGGTTCCGGCTTTGAACACGTTGTCCTTGCCGAACAGCGTTTCGGTGTATCGGTGCGCGCTGGACTGGTATTCGCCGGAGAAATTCAGGTCGATATCCGGCGTTTTGTCGCCGTCGAACCCCAAAAAGGTTTCAAACGGGATCGTGTGGCCGTCGCGGTTATATTCCGTGCCGCAGACAGGGCACTTCTTCGGCGGAAGGTCAAAGCCGCTGCCGTAGCTGCCGTCCGTAATAAATTCACTGTGCCTGCAGTTCGGGCACACATAATGGGGCTCCAGCGGGTTTACTTCGGAAATGCCGGACATATTCGCCACGAAAGAGGAACCGACGGACCCACGGGAACCGACCAGATAACCGTGCTCCACGGAATCGGCCACGAGCTTCTGCGCCGTCATGTAGAGGATGGAAAAGCCGTGCTTGGTGATGGAGCCAAGCTCGCGGTCCAGGCGGTTTTTGACAATATCGGGCAGCGGGTCGCCGTAAACCTCTTTCGCGCGTTTCCATGTAATGTCGGTCAGCTGCTCTTCCGCCCCTTCAATGAACGGCGGGAATGTCCCCGGCGGGATCGGTGTAATCTCTTCCGCCATGTCTGCGATCAAATTGGAATTTTTCACAACGACCTCGTAAGCCTTTTCCCTGCCGAGATAGGCAAATTCCCGCAGCATTTCGTCCGTGGTACGCAGGTACAATGGGGCCTGCAGATCCGCGTCGGCAAAGCCCTGCCCCGCCATCAAAATTTTTCGGTAATTCGCGTCCTTCGGGTCCATAAAATGCACGTCACACGTCGCCACCACCGGTTTGTGAAGCGCTTCGCCCAACTTGACGACCGTGCGGTTATATTCTTTCAGCTGTTCCTCGTTCTGCACCAGCCCGTCGCGCACCATAAATTCATTATTGCCCAGCGGCTGAATTTCCAGATAATCGTAAAAGCCCGCGATTTCGCACAGGGTCTGCCACGGCTGCGCGCCGGAAATCGCCCGAAAAAGTTCTCCGGCTTCACATGCGCTTCCGATAATCAGGCCGTCCCTGTGTTTGATCAATTCGCTTTTGGGGATTCTGGGGTTGCGGTAAAAGTATTGCAGATGTGCCTTTGAAATCAGCTTGTACAGGTTTTTCAAACCCGCTTTGTTTTTCACCAGAATAATCTGATGGTAGGATTTCATTTTTTTCGGGTCGCCGCCCGCGAGCGAGGAATTGATGTCCCGGACGGTTTCCGCGCCCGTATCCTCCTGCAGGCGGACAATCAGCGCGATGAATATTTTGCCCAGCACCGCGGCGTCGTCGCAGGCACGGTGATGGTTGAACGGGTCAAGCTTCAAATACTTCGCGACGGTGTCCAGCTTGCAGTTTTTAATGCCCTTCAGCATGGAACGGCACATCGGGACCGTGTCGATATATGTATATTGAAAATCCATTCCGTGGCGTTTGGCGGCAACGCGGATAAACGAGGTGTCGAAGTCCGCGTTGTGGGCAATCAGCACCGCCGCTTCCCCGCAGAACCGGTAGAACGCCCGAATAGCTTCCTCTTCGGACGGAGCATCTTTCACCATTTCATCCGTAATACCGGTCAGCTCCGTAATCTTCGCCGGAATCGGCATTTCCGGATTGACAAAGGTGTCAAAGCTGTCTACAACCTCTCCGTTTTTGATTTTGACGGCGCCGATTTCCGTAATGCGCTCCTTGCCGGGGTTCAGGCCGGTGGTCTCAATATCGAAGGAGATAAATTCATCCTGCAAAGATTGGTCGGATTCCCCTTTGACCGCGGGAACAAGGTCGTTGACAAAATAGGCTTCCACCCCGTAAATCACTTTGATCGCCTTGTCTTTTTTCTTCAAATCGGCCGCCGCGTTCATAGCGTCAGGAAAAGCCTGCGCCACGCCGTGGTCGGTAATCGCGATCGCCGTATGCCCCCATTCCGCCGCCCTGCGGATCAGGTCGCCCGCGGAATTGACGCCGTCCATGCTGGACATGTTGGTATGCAGGTGGAGCTCCACACGCTTTGTTTCCGCGGTATCCATAACCTTCACCTGCGCCGCGGTGCAGATGCTTTTGGGGCGCAGAACAATTTCATGGTCATATTTGTCATATTCCACGTCGCCGCGCGCCACAACGGTCATACCCTTGCTCAGGGTGTCGAGCGCCCTGCACTGGGATACCATTTCGATGACCTTCAAGGTAATGGAGCTGGTGTAATCGGTAATATTGATGGAATAGATTTTCCGCTGCTGGTCGCGGGTCGTTTTCTGCTCAATGGAGAAAATTTCGCCCCATACCGTCGCATTGCCGATGTCCGACGTGACTTTGCTGATCGGGATCGGCTTTGCCCTTGCCGCGTGCCCGTAAAGCTCCCGGATGCTTTCCGGGACAATGGCGGGCATCAGCGTCTCCCCCGTGCGGACATTGATGGTTTTCGGCGTTTTTTTATGGTCCATTCCCGCTTCGTATTCTTCCACTTCGGCCACAACCGCCGCGCGGCGTACTTTTTCCTGCTGTATTTGCTGCTTTTTTATATAGACGGGGTCTTCGCAGCTGATGGAGATCACGCCGTCAAATGCCACCTGAAGCGAAACGCCGAATTCCTCCCGGATCAGTCCGGCCAGCAGCCGGTCGATTTTGCGGGAAAGCAGAAGATCCTTTCCTCCGTGCGTCAGCGAGATCATCAGCCTTCCGTTTTCGATTCGGGCGGTGGAATCGGAAAGCGTGCCGTTCACACAGGCTTCCCTGCGCTTCAGTTCCAGAATCAGGTTCGGGTAATAATCCAGGCTGAACTGGTCGGGCCGGTAGCGCGGCAGGATGCTCGCCTTTGCAAGCATCAGCTCCTTGCAGGAGGAAAAGCGGGTTTCCACGTCATAAAGCATGCGGCGCTCCACCAAAGATGGAAACGCCACTTCCGCAGTCAGAATTCGTTTTTTCGTGTCGATCTGCAGGGCGGAAACCGTTCCGCCCCGCATCGCGGCAGGCAGCTTGTTCACATCTATGTAAGCGCCGAAAAAATCGCCAAAAGTTTTCACCGGGTATTCATTCCTTTACAGTTTCTCAATCTCTTCCATTAAGCTGTCCACCAGTTGATTTTCCGGTACCTTGCGCACAATTTCGCCTCTTTTGAAAATCAGCCCGACTCCGTCTCCGCCGGCAATCCCAATATCGGCCTCCCGGGCTTCTCCGGGGCCGTTTACCACACAGCCCATCACGGCGACTTTGATGTTTTTATTGCAGCCCGCGAGGCGATTCTCCACCTCTCCGGCGATTCGGATCAAATCGATCCGCGTCCTTCCGCAGGTCGGGCAGGAAACCAGCTGAACCCCGCCGGCATTCATTCCGAGCGCCTTTAAAATATCGAATCCGGCACGGACTTCCTTGACGGGGTCGGCTGTCAGAGAAACGCGGATCGTGTCGCCGATGCCCCGCTGCAGCAGTGAGCCGATTCCGATGGCGGACTTGATCAGCCCCATGCGTTCCGTTCCGGCCTCGGTAACGCCGAGGTGCAGCGGATAGCTGCATTTCCGGGCGGCAAGCTCATAGGCGCGGATCATCGTGTCCACGCTGGAGGATTTGATGGAGATCACAATCTGGTCAAAATCGAATTTCTCCAGAAGAGACGTGTGGTACAGCGCGCTTTCCACCAGCGCTTCCGGTGTGGGGCTTCCGTATTTTGCAAGGATTTCTTTTTCCAGCGAGCCGGAATTCACCCCGATTCGAATCGGGATGTTCCTGTCGCGGCAGGCGTGCGCCACCGCCCTGACCCTGTCGTCCGAACCGATATTTCCCGGATTGATCCGGATTTTATCGATTCCAGCGGCAACGGATTCGAGCGCGAGGCGGTAATCGAAATGGATGTCCGCGACCAGCGGAACCGAAACGGCCTTCTTGATCGCGGGTATCAGACGGACCGCGTCCATGTCCGGAATGGCGGCGCGGATGATCTGGCAGCCCGCCTGTTCCAGCGCAACCGCCTGGCGGACGCTGCCCTCCAGGTCTGTGGAGGGCACGTTCAGCATGGACTGCACGGACACGGGAGAGCCGCCGCCAATGGGTATGTTTCCCGCATAAACGATTTTAGAATTCCTCATCAGCCACCAAGTCCCTTTCCGGTAAACAAGCGCAGGATGTCACTGAACGTGATGATCACCATGAAACCGATCAGTACGAAAAATCCCGCGGCATGCACCCATCCCTCGTATTTCGGGTCGATGGGTTTGCGGCGAATCCCCTCCAGAATCAGAAAGACAAGCCGGCCGCCGTCCAGCGCGGGCAGCGGAAGCAGATTTACAACCCCGAGGTTGACCGTAATGATCATCATCATCATCAGAATGTTGTTCAGAGCCGCCATAAAATTCTGCTGCAGCCCAATGGAAGCCGCCTCTCCGATCGCGCTTGCCGCGCCGACAGGGCCCGCCACGTCATTAAAGCCGAATTTGCCGGTTGCAAGGCCGACCAGGCTGTACCAGATCATTCTGACGGTCGAAACCGTATCCCGAACGGACTGGATGACCAGGGTCCCAACATTTTTGGAGATTGGCTCCACATAAAAATCAATGGAAAGGATATTTTTTCCGTTGATTGTTCTTGTGTTGAACTTGACGTTTTCAAACGACAGTTCTTTCCCGCCGCGCAGGACTTCAAGATCAACACTTGCGGGATTTGCAGTGGACAGTGCGAATTCCAGGTCGCGTGACCCATTGATCTTGTATCCGTCTATGCTGGTGAAAACGTCGCCCGTTTTCAGCCCCGCCGCCTGTGTCGCTGAGTTTTCGGTAAATGCCGCGACGGTGGTGGAACTGAACGCCTGCTGCTGACCCAAAAGAATCATCATCAGAATCAGCCCGAAAATGATATTCATGACGGCGCCCATGACAACCACAAGGATGCGCTTCCAGACGGGCTTCGTATTAAAGGCTCCTTCTTCGGCGCTCTCCCCGTCTTCCCCCTCCATGGCGCAAAAACCGCCGATGGGAAAAAGGCGAAGCGCGTACTTCGTTTCGCCTTTTGTAAAATGCAGGATCGTGGGCCCCATGCCGATGGCAAATTCATTCACACGGATTCCGCTCAGCTTGGCGGTCATAAAATGACCGAATTCATGAATAAAAATAATAAAGCCAAATAAGAGAACCGCAATAACAATCAACAATGCCTGTGTAATCAGAACCACCTCATTAATGGCCGGCCATGTCCGCCACAACATCACGCGCGGCGCGGTCGGCGTTTATTATATCATCGACAGACGTCACCGGGGCGTCGGGCTGGTTTTCCATCGCTTTGAAAACCAAATCGCCAATTTCCGTAAAAGGAATCCGTCCCTGCAAAAAAAGCTTCACGGCAACTTCATTTGCACCGTTGGCGGCGGCAGGCGCCAGCCCGCCGCGTTCCATCGCCCGCCTGCAGGCGCGCAGGCAGGAAAAGGTTTCTTCGTCCGGTTCATAAAAGGAGAGCGTCCTGCACTGCGTAAGGCTCAGCTGCTTTACGGGAGAGGGAAAACGATCCGGCCAGGTGAACGCATACTGAATCGGAATGCGCATATCCGGAACGCCAAGCTGCGCTATGACCGAATTGTCCTGATACTCAATCATGGAATGGACGATGCTTTCGCGGTGTACCACAACATCGATCTGTGAGGCGGAAAGGCCGAAAAGCCAGCCGGCCTCCATAATTTCAAGCCCCTTGTTCATCATGGTCGCGGAATCGATCGTCACCTTGGCGCCCATATTCCAATTGGGATGCTTCAATGCCTGCTGCGGCGTTACCGAGTACAGTTCCTCCGGTGTTTTCCCAAAGAACGGGCCGCCGGAAGCGGTCAGAATCACGCGCTTGAGCGCCTTTTTCCCCGGACAACCCTGCAGACACTGAAAAACAGCGGAATGTTCGCTGTCCACCGGCAAAATAGAAACATTCTGTTCCTTCGCGGCTTTCATGACCAATGCACCGCCGGCAACCAGCGTTTCCTTATTGGCAAGCGCAACGTCCTTTTTTGCCGCGACGGCCGCAAGGGTCGGCTGTAAACCCACCATGCCGACAACCGAATTCAGAACGGCGTCCGCCTGCCGGACGGATGCGGCCTCGCAAAGGCCCTCCATTCCCTGCAGCACACGCACGGGAAGGTCGGCAACGGAGGTTCGCAGAGATTTTGCCGCATTTAAGTCAAAAACCGCAACTACTTGCGGTTTAAATTCCCGAATCTGACGCTCAAGCAGAACGGTATTGGAATGTGCGGACAACGCGCAAACCTCAAGCCCAAGCCGGCGAATCACATCGAGCGCCTGTGTCCCAATGGAACCGGTCGAACCTAATATGGAAATACATCTCTTCATTATTATTCACCAAAAATCCGTTTTATTGCACGCAGGCCGATTAATTTATGACGATGGGCAGCACCTGAACCAGCAGATACACAAACGGCGCTTCAAAAATCACGCTGTCAAAGCGGTCGAGAATCCCGCCGTGGCCCGGAATGATTTCACTGAAATCTTTAATATGGCAGCTGCGTTTAATGAGCGAAAAGCTCAGGTCTCCTAAAATAGACAGCAGCGTGCCGATCACCCCGATGATCAACAGGGAGACATACGACACCCCGACGCTGTGGCGGTAATAAAGCACCTGAAAAATATAGCCGAAAATCAGCATTGCGGCAATATTCAGAACAAAACCGCCGATGACGCCCTCAATTGTTTTCTTTGGGCTGATATTGGGGCAGAGCTTATGCTTTCCCCAGATGCTTCCGGCGAGAAATGCGCCGGTGTCCGCAATCCATGCCGAAGAAATCGCAATGATAACGTAGAACATTCCGTGGGAGCCGCCGCTGTCGCGAATATTGATAATCGTCTCAAGCGCGGTCGGAATCATCAGCGCCATGCTGTAAATGACCCCAAGCTCGCGGAAGGTGACAAATTGATGATAAATGATCAAAGAGCCAAACATCACCACGGTATAGGCAAAATAGAACAAAAACTGAAAATAAGAGCTGACAACAAACGGAAGAGCGCAGGCGAACACCAGGCTGGGTACCAGCAAAATGTAGTTTTTGGATAACCCGAGAGCGGAAATAATTTCATAGACAGACAAGACCGAAACCAAAGCAATTGCAATGTTCAGCGCCATGGGGAAGCTGTGATTGAATACAACGATGGCTGCAAAGAAAAAAATAATGGTTACAGCGGAAGTGACTCTGTCTTTCAATTAAACCCCTCCAAAACGCCTGTTGCGTCTGGCATACTCCTCCAACGCCCAGTCCAGATCCTTCGGCTTGAAGTCCGGCCACAAAATATCCATCACCACATACTCGGAATATGCGGACTGCCACAGCAGGAAATTCGAGATCCGGTTTTCTCCGCTGGGCCGGATAATCAAATCCGGGTCCGGCTGACCCGATGTGTATAAATACTTTTCAATGTCAGCTTCTTCGATTGCGTCCGGTTCCAGCTTTCCCGATTTGACTTCCTGTGCCAAAAGCCTTACCGCCCGCACAATTTCGGCACGGCTCCCGTAATTCAGCGCGATATTCAGTACCATGCCGGTTTTATTTTTTGAAACCTCTTCCGTTTCCGAAATCAGATTCTGCAAATCCTGCGGGAATGCCGAAGTATCGCCCAGAAAACACACCTTAATGTTTTCATTGAGAAAATCGCGGAGCGCATCCTGCAGATACTGCTTGAAAAGCTTGATCAAGGCTCCGACCTCTTCAACGGGCCGCTTCCAGTTTTCGGTCGAGAAAGCGTAGATCGTCAGATACCGAATGCCGATGGAACTGCTGTACCGGACGATCTTCTTAAAAACAGCCGCCCCGGCCGAATGTCCCGCGGGGCGCGGCAGGCCGCGCTTTTTTGCCCAACGCCCGTTTCCGTCCATAATAATCCCAACATGAAGGGGAAAACTGCTTTTTTCCATATCGTCAACCTATATTTCCATGATTTCTTTGTGCTTCTTTTCGTAGAGCCCGTCAATTTCCTTGCAGAATTTGTCTGTAAGATCCTGCGTTTTCTTTTCCGCCTGTTTCAGATCGTCCTCTGTCAGCTCGGAATTTTTCTTCTGGGCTTTCAGTTTTTCCATTGCGTCGCGGCGGATATTGCGGACCGCAATTTTGCACTCTTCGGCAAACTTGCTGATTTCTTTGGAAAGCTCCCTGCGGCGTTCCTCCGTCAGAGGCGGGAAGATGAGCCGGATGATTTTTCCGTCGCTCTGCGGGTTGATGCCCAGGTCCGAAGTCATGATCGCCCTTTCAATGGAATGACATGCGGAAATATCCCAAGGCTGTATGGTAAGCACGCGGGCTTCGCTGACCGCAACCGCCGCAATCTGCTGAATCGGCGTCGGCGTACCGTAATAATCCACTCTGATTTTATCCAATACGGCCGGATTGGCTCTGCCCGCCCGGATGGAAGCATATTCCTCCGAAAGAGCGGCGATGCTTTTATTCATTCGTTCTTCGGCGCGCGCAAGTACTTCTTTCATTTTGATTCCTCCTTAACAAGTGTTCCAATGGGCTCCCCGCAAACCGCCCGTTTAATATTTTCAGGGTCGTTGATGCTGAAAACAAGGATCGGGATATGATTGTCCTTACACAGTGAAGCGGCGGTGCTGTCCATCACCTGAAGATTTTTGCTGAGGACATCCATAAACGACAGCTTGTCGTATTTTACCGCGTTTTTA
>JAAYUL010000126.1 GCA_012517675.1 Clostridiales bacterium
GCCTCCTCCGGCGCGAAAAAACGGCCGCCGTCGGAAAAGGAATCCGGCGTAACGTTCAAAATCCCCATCACATAAGCCCGCTCCCCAAGGGGAAGGCGATACCTTCCCGCCGTGAAAACAGCCATTACCGGTCACCCCCGTTCAGCAAAGCCATCACCTCGGCGCGGCTTTTGGCGTCCGTGCGCATGGCGCCCCGCAAAGCGGAGGTCTGTGTTCTGGCGCCGGCGGCCCGCGCGCCGCGCATGGTCATGCAGAGATGCTCCGCTTCGATTACCACCGCGACCCCGTAAGGCTCCAGATTGTCGTACAGAAAATCCGCGATCTGCGCGGTCAGGCGCTCCTGCACCTGTGGGCGCTTGGCAAAGGAAGATACAATGCGAGCGAACTTGGAAAGCCCGATGATTTTGCCGCCTCTGGGGATATAGGCGATATGCGCTTTCCCGATAAACGGCAGCAAATGATGTTCGCAGACGGAATACAGCGGGATGTCCCTTACAATCACCAGTTCCTCGTGCTGCTGCGGCTCATTGAATGTTTTCAGGTATTTTTTCGGGTCGTCCTCCAGCCCGGAAAAAATTTCGGCGTACATGTTCGCCACCCGAGCCGGCGTTTCCATCAAGCCCTCGCGCCCCGGGTCCTCCCCGACCGCGATCAGCAGCTCCCGCACGGCGTTCTCTATCCTTTTTTTGTCCATCCTGATCCGTTCCCTTCTGTTGGCAGGCGCGGTGCGACGCGGCCTGTCTTCCGGCGCTTCCTGCCCGGATATATGGGGATATTATAGCACACCGGTTTGAAAACATCAATTTTCCCGGTCCTGACGGTTATTACCGGTAAGTCAGAAAAACCGTAAGACCGCGGTTCGCGCCGTCCTGCATATACTGAATGCTGTTCGTAACGATCCTGCTCCCGCTGGGCAGTTGTTTGTTCGCCTGTGCCAGATAATAAAACAGCTTCTGCGGCGCGGTGCTGATCATTCCGCCGATGGTTTTGTCGTAATCCGCGTCCGGTTCAATATAAAAGGATACGGAGGCTTTTTTCTGCTTTGCGGCTTCCGTTACCGCAGAGATGGCCGCCGCGTCGCTCGCCCCCGCGAGCGTGGCGATATGGATGCCCTTTGCCTTGTAGTAGTTTGCCGCCGTCGCGGTGCAGGCGGGAAGGAAAAGGTTGAAGCCCGACGGCACGCCGGAGCTCCCCGTGATCTGCGCGGCCGAAAAGGAGGAAGCGCCGGGGAAAACGGTATGCGTCTGACGGATGACGGAATCGGTCACATTGAAGTAGTTATAAATCTCGGGGCTGTTGTCGTCCCATGTCAAATCCAGATGATACCAGCTCCCGCCGATTTTAATCAGGTTCCACATATGGCTGCCGCCGTTTCCTGTGCCCGTCACCAGGCTGCAGGAAAGGCCCGTATAGGCGGAAAGCAGCTGCATGGCGCGGGAATAGCCCTCGCACACCACGCTTCCCTCCACAAGGGCGCCATAGGCGTTAAAGGCCTTCCAGCGCGTGCTGTCCGTTACGGCGGCGGTGTCGTAGGTGCAGTGATTGACCAGATATTCGGACAAATACAGTTCACGGTCCAGCTCCGTCAGCCCGCCGGGCATGTTCCCCATGACGGCGCTGAGCTTTTGGTTCAGCGCTTGAATCATGGAGGCGCACCGGCTCTGTGAAACCGTGGAATACAGCTGTATCGTCATCGAATTTCCGGCATACTGGTAGGAAAACACGTTGGCGACCCAGAACACCTGCGGATTGTCGTTCAAAAACGCCATCAGCACGATCCGCAGCTGCGCTTCGGTCAGGCGGGTTCCGGTCAGAGTGATCGCTTTGATCGGGTAGTACCCGGAGGCCGCGGGCTTCACTGCAATTTCATAAGCGCTTTTCAGCATGCTGTTGTACAGCGAACGGCTGACGGAATCGGAAAGGAACGAATAGCCGGAGCGCTGGTTGATTTTCGTATATTTGTCGCCGGTGACCCGCCCCGGTGAAACCGCCGCGCGCGCGGCGGTTTCCGCCGTCCGGTCGATCGCGATTTTCTGCACGGACTGGTTGCCGACCTGCGCGCCGGAA
Source organism: Clostridiales bacterium (assembly GCA_012517675.1). Classification (GTDB taxonomy): domain Bacteria; phylum Bacillota; class Clostridia; order Oscillospirales; family Acutalibacteraceae; genus Caproiciproducens. Next base: position 2,068 of record JAAYUL010000126.1, read on the forward strand.
TCCGCCGGCTGTTTCACGCCGGCGGAGGATTGAACAGACGCAGAAACCGATTTGGATGAAGCGGTTTTTATGGAAGCAACGGAAGATTTTGTGCCGGAGCCGGAGGAGGAGACTCCGTTGTGCAGGGAAGCCTGTGCTTGAGAAAAAGCGGACTGCGCCTGTGAAGAAACAGAGTTCAGGTCATTCAGGACCGACTGTATCTGGTTTTGCACCGAACCCCCGCAGCCGGTAAGGGAAAAAGCCAGAATCGCGGCGGCAAGGAAGCCGGCCAGAATGTTCCGCTGCTTTTTGAAAAAGGAATTCATTTTCATTCCCTCGTTTCAGCATAGTTTTTGTCACGATGCCATTGGACTTGAACCTGTTTTCCCGCTAAAAGGCAGACAATCTTTGCTCCCTTTTTCGC
>JAAYUL010000127.1 GCA_012517675.1 Clostridiales bacterium
ATGACCAGCTCTTTCACGGCGTTTGCGTTGGCGCCGGGGGTGTTGAACACGACGATGCCGCGCTCGCTGCAGGCTTCCAGCGGGATGTTGTTGACCCCCGCGCCCGCGCGGGCAATGGCGAGCAGGCTTTCCGGCAGCTCCATTTCATGCATGGAAGCGGAGCGCACCATAATCCCGTCCGGATGTTCCACGGCGGTGCCGCAGGTGTAAGTTTCATCAAAACGTTCCAGCCCGACCGGGGAGATTTTATTGAGACATTGAATTTGATACATATTCTTCACCTTACTGAAATAATATTCCGGCATGAAACATGCCGTTGAAAGCGACAGGCTCAAACGGTGTGTCAGCCGTTTGCCTTTTCAAACGCTTTCATAAAGTCAACCAGCTTTTCCACGCCTTCCACCGGCATGGCGTTGTAAATGGAGGCGCGCATGCCGCCGACGGTGCGGTGGCCCTTCAGGTTGACGAAATCGTGCTGTGCCGCTTCTTTTACGAATTTGGCGTCCAGCTCGCCGTCGCCCGTGACAAACGGGATATTCATCAGCGAGCGGTCCTTCGGCACCACGGTGCCGCGGAACATGGAGGACCGGTCGAGAAAATCATAGAGGATTCCGGCCTTTTTCTCGTTGATCTTTTTCATTTCCTCCAGTCCGCCGATGGTGTTTTTCAGCCAGTCGAGCACCAGCATGCAGATGTAGATGGAATAGCACGGGGGCGTGTTGAACATGGAGCCGTTGTCCGCGTGGGTCTGGTAGTTGAACATGGTGGGGGTGAAGTCCATCGCGCGGCCGATCAGGTCTTCGCGGATGATCACGACGGTCAGGCCGGCGGGCGCCATGTTTTTCTGCGCGCCGGCGTAAAGCAGGCCGAATTTGCTCACGTCGACCGGCTCGCTCAGAATGCAGGAGGAAACGTCTGCCACAAGCGGAATATCGCCGGTCTGCGGCAGGGTGGTGAAGCGGGTGCCGTAAATGGTATTGTTCAGGCAGATATGAAAGTAATCCGCGTCCTTTGTAAAGGCGGAGGGGTCAAGCTCCGGAATGTAGGTGAAATTTTTATCCTTGGAAGAAGCCACCACGTTCGCGGTGCCGTACCGCTCGGCTTCTCTGTAAGCCTTGGTCGCCCACTGGCCGGTCAGAACAAAGTCCGCTTTGTTGCTTCCCGTCATCAGGTTCATCGGAACCATTGCAAACTGGGAGGAAGCACCGCCCTGTAAAAACAATACTTTATAATTATCCGGGATGTTCATGATTTCACGAAGAGAACTTTCCGCGGAACAGATAATCCCCTCGTAAATTTTAGAGCGGTGGGACATCTCCATAACGGACTGGCCGCTCCCCTGATAATCGAGCATTTCTTCCGCTGCGCGGCGAAGCACAGATTCCGGAAGTACCGAGGGGCCTGCGGAAAAGTTGTAAACGCGTTTCATTATAAGTGCTACCTCCAATTATATAGTCAGCCGCCCGCGGCGTTCTGAATTCTGCGGGATTCGTTTTACGGAAAACGGAAGGGCAGGTAAAAAAATTTAACGTTCCGTCTTTATCACGAAAAAACTTCTTTATTTTTTCAGAACCCGCTGTTAGCTATAATAAATCATTATAGCGCTTTAATCAATTGAAGTCAATCCGGGCGCCGCGGAAATCAATTCTGTGTATTTTTTGTTTTCATTAGAAAAACAGTTGCCAGAAAAACGGTATATGATATAATATGAATAGTTTTTTCATATGGTTTTCCATGAAGTTGGCAAATATGAAGCATAGGGGGAAAATGCTTTGACGGTAAAGGATGTTATCCGGATTTTGGATGCGGAAGTGGTGTCGGAGGGCGACCTCGGCGCCGAGGTAAAAACCGCCTGCGGCAGCGACATGATGAGCGACGTGCTTGCTTTTGTGAAGGATCAGTCGGTGCTTTTGACCGGCCTGACCAATCCTCAGGTGGTTCGCACGGCGGAAATGATGGACATGCGCTGCATTATTTTTGTCCGCGGCAAGGACCCCGGCGCCGATGTGATCGCGCTGGCGAAGCAGAAGGATATGACCGTACTGAAAACAAACCACCGCATGTTTACCGCGTGCGGCCTGCTTTATACCAATGGGTTGAGCGGGGGGACATTTAGCCGATGAACAATGTACTGTCTTTCGATTATACGGTGCCGGGCGACGATTTTACCCGCGCGGGCGAGGCGTCCAGCGACGTGAAGCATAAGCTGAAAAAAATCGGTTATAACCCCGAGGCGATCCGTAAGGTGGCAATCGCCATGTACGAGGGGGAAATCAATATGGTCATCCACGCGGGCGGCGGGAACGCCCATGTGGACATCAGCCCGGACCGCGTGAACATGGTGCTGCGCGACCACGGCCCGGGCATCGAAAATGTGGAGCTCGCCATGCGGGAGGGCTATTCCACTGCGCCTGAAAAGGTGCGCGCGCTGGGGTTCGGCGCGGGGATGGGGCTGCCCAACATTAAAAAGTATACCGATTCCATGAAAATCGATACGGAGGTAGGGAAGGGCACCACGCTTTATATGACGGTCCTTGCCGAACATAAAACTGCGAGGTGATGGTATTGGACGAGTTTTTCCATTCGGTGACGCTGGACAGCGACAAGTGCATGGGCTGCACCAACTGCATCAAGCGCTGTCCGACCGAAGCGATCCGCGTGCACGGCGGAAAAGCGAGAATTATTTCGGAACGCTGCATCGACTGTGGGGAATGCATCCGCGACTGCCCGCACCATGCGAAAAAAGCCAGGTACGACGATTTGTCGCTGCTTGATCGGTATGACTATAGGATCGCGCTTCCCGCGCCCGCGCTCTACGGCCAGTTCAATAATCTGGATGATATCGATATTGTCCTGACCGGACTGAAGGAACTGGGGTTTGACAGCGTGTTCGAGGTTTCACGCGCGGCGGAGCTTGTTTCGAACGCGACCAGAATCATGTTGAAGGAGGGCAATCTGCCCAGGCCGGTCATCAGCTCGGCATGCCCCGCGGTGGTTCGGCTGATCCGCGTGCGCTTCCCGGACCTTTGCGCCCACGTGCTGCCGCTCAATTCCCCTATGGAAACCGCGGCGGGCATCGCCAGAAAAGAGGCGATGGAGAAGACCGGCCTTCCCCGTGAAAAAATCGGTGTGTTTTTCATCACGCCGTGCCCCGCGAAGGTGACGGATGTAAAACGGCCGATCAGCTGCGAAAAGTCGGAGGTGGACGGCGCGTTCGCCATCAGCGATATTTTTACCCGCCTGACGGCGAAAATGGAGCATCAGAACCGCACGGAGCCGCTCTCCCATTCCGGCATCATCGGGGTGGGCTGGGCTTCCAGCGGGGGCGAATCCACCGCGCTGCTCAATGAAAAATATCTTGCGGCGGACGGCATTGAAAATGTCATCCGTGTTCTGGAGGAGCTGGAGGACGAAAAAATCAGGGATCTGGAATTCGTGGAGCTCAACGCGTGCTCGGGCGGCTGCGTGGGCGGCGTGCTCTGCGTGGAAAACGCTTATGTCGCTCGGGCAAGGCTCCAGCGGCTGCGCCATTATCTTCCGGTTTCCTGCAACCACCTCGAAGACGGGATACCCGGGGAGATGAAATGGGAAAAGGACCTGATGTTTGCCCCCGTGCTGAAGCTTTCGCAGGATATGAACGAGGCGCTCCGCATGATGGCGGACATCGACCGCATTGCGCGGAGCTTCCGGGTCTGGACTGCGGAAGCTC
>JAAYUL010000128.1 GCA_012517675.1 Clostridiales bacterium
AAGGGGACGAATGGTTCCTGCAGGGGCATTTCCCGGGGATGCCGATCGTTCCGGGCGTCGTGCAGTGCGAGATGCTCGCGCAGACCTGCTGCATGCTGCTTGCCGAGCAGGTGAAGGGGAAGCTTCCCCTGTTTGCCGGCCTCGACAGGGTCCGGTTCAAAAACAAGGTCCTGCCGGGGGACACCCTCGTTATGGAATGCAGCCTCACGAGAAGCCGCCCTCCCTTTTATTTTGCGAAAGGCCGGGGAAGCGTAGACGGAAAACCCGTGGTCAGCGCGGAGCTTTCTTTTGCGCTGGTTTCGAAAGATAAGGGGTGAAAGCCTTGTTTTCAAAGATACTGATTGCGAACCGGGGCGAAATCGCGGTGCGCATCATCCGCGCCTGCAAAGAGATGGGCATCTCCACGGTCGCCGTGTTTTCCGAGGCAGACCGGGATTCGCTGCATGTGAGCCTTGCGGACGAAAGCGTGTGCATTGGGCCGCCGCAGGTCAAGGACAGCTACCTGAACATGAGCGAAATCCTTTCCGCCGCCGTGGTGACGGGCGCGCAGGCCATTCACCCCGGCTACGGCCTTCTTTCGGAAAACGCCGTGTTCGCGGGGCTCTGTGAAAAATGCGGCATCGTGTTCATCGGCCCTTCCAGCGAGCTGATCGCCCGCATGGGCGACAAGGACGCGGCCCGGAAAACCATGCGCGCCGCCGGGGTCCCGGTGGTGCCGGGTTGCGACCTGGTGGAAAATGTTCAGCACGCCCGGCATGAAGCGGAGCGGATCGGGTTCCCGCTGCTGGTCAAGGCGCGCGCGGGCGGCGGCGGCCGCGGCATCCGCATGGTCAACGCCATGGAGGAGCTGGAGCAGGCGGTGACAACCGCTTCCGCCGAAGCGCAGAGCGCGTTTGGGGACGGGGCGGTTTACCTGGAAAGGTTCCTTTCCCCGGTCAAGCACATCGAAATGCAGGTCCTCTGCGACAGGCAGGGCCATGTGGTTTGCCTTGGCGAGCGGGAATGCTCCATTCAGCGCAGGCGGCAAAAGCTGGTGGAGGAAAGCCCTTCCCCGGCGGTGAACGCCGAAACGCGCGCCGCCATGATGGACGCGGCGGAAAAGGCAGCCCGCGCGGTGCATTACGAAAACGCGGGGACCATTGAATTCCTGATGGACCGCGGAGGGCGTTTTTATTTTATGGAAATGAACACCCGCCTTCAGGTCGAACACCCCATCACGGAGCTGGTGACGGGAGTCGATCTGGTCAAGTGGCAGATCCGCATTGCCGCGGGCGCGCCGCTCGACTTTACGCAGAAGGACATCCGGATTGAAGGCTGCGCGATCGAATGCCGCATCAACGCCGAAAACCCGGCGAAGGGATTCCGCCCCGGCTGCGGCAAAATTTCGTTCCTGCATATTCCGGGCGGCCCATGGGTGCGGTTCGACACCGCGCTTTACCAGGGCTATACCGTGCCGCCCTATTACGATTCCCTGGTGGGCAAGCTGGCGGTTTTCGCCAAAACCCGCGAGGAGGCCATCCGCAAAATGAAGGCGGCCCTCTGCGAGCTGGTGATTGAGGGCGTGGAGCACAACGCCGAGCTGCAGATGGATATTATGGGCGACAAAGAATTCTGCTCCGGTACTTATACGACGGATTTTCTTGAGAAACGGGGGATTTAAATGCTGAGGAAGGACTTGTTCCGCCGGCCGAAAAACGAGCCGGAGGACTACGGCCGGTACACCGCAAAGGCGCATCCGGATATTCCTGGGGAGATGTGCGTGCTGTGCCCCTCCTGCAAGGAAATCCTGTTTACCGGCGTGCTGGAGGACAACCGCTACGTGTGCCCGAAATGCGGGCATCACTTCCGCATGAACGCCCGCCAGCGCATCGACATGATCGCGGACGAGGGAACGTTTGAGGAGCGCGACGGCGCCATGCACTCCAAAAACCGCATCGGGTTCCCGCATTACGAGGAAAAGCTCAAGCAGGCGCGGCTTTCCAGCCGCGAACGCGAGGGCGTTGTCTGCGGGACCGCGAAAATCGGCGGGTACGACTGCGCCCTGTTCGTCATGGACTCCGGGTTCATGATGGGCAGCATGGGCACGGTGGTGGGCGAAAAAATTACCCGGCTGTTTGAGTACGCCACGCAGAATTCCCTGCCCGTGGTGGGGTTCATCGTTTCCGGCGGCGCGCGCATGCAGGAGGGAATCCTTTCCCTGATGCAGATGGCGAAAACCAGCGGCGCGGTCAAGCTGCACAGCGACGCGGGCAACCTGTTTGTCGCCGTGCTGACCGACCCGACCACCGGCGGCGTGACCGCCAGCTTCGGCATGGAGGCGGACGTGATTTTGGCCGAGCCGAACGCGCTGATCGGGTTTGCCGGGCCGCGCGTCATTGAGCAGACCATCCGTCAGAAGCTGCCCGCCGGGTTTCAGCGCGCGGAGTTCCTGCTGGAAAAAGGATTTGTCGACAGCCTGTCGGAACGCTCCGGCCAGAAGGAACAAATCACGCAGCTGCTTTCCCTGCATGCAAAGGGGGATTTGACATGAGCGCAATCGACCGTCTTGCCGCCGCGCGCGCCAAGGGCCGCCCGACCGGCATGGATTATATCGACAATCTGTTTGAAGGGTTTATGGAAATGCACGGCGACCGCCGTTTCGGCGACGACCCCGCCGTGGTTGCGGGCATTGCCCGTCTGGAAGGGATGCCCGTCACGGTGATCGCATTGGAGAAGGGCCACAACACCAAGGAAAAGGTCAAGCGGAATTTCGGCTCCGCCCACCCGGAGGGATACCGCAAGGCGCTGCGGCAGATGCATCTGGCGGAAAAATTCGGCCGTCCGGTGATCTGCTTTGTTGACACCGCGGGCGCTTACTGCGGCATTGCCGCCGAGGAGCGCGGCCAGGGCGAGGCGATTGCCGAGAACCTGATGGAAATGATGACGCTCCGGGTTCCGGTCGTTTCGATTTTCATCGGGGAAGGCGGCAGCGGCGGCGCGCTCGCGCTCGCCGTGGCCGACGAGGTCTGGATGCTGGAAAACGCCGTCTATTCCGTCATTTCGCCGGAGGGCTGTGCCAGCATCCTGTGGAAGGACCCCGGAAAAGTCAAGGAAGCCGCCGAATGCCTGAAGCTGACCGCGGAGGATTTGAAAACGCTGGGCGTGGTGGAGCGCGTTGTGCCCGAATACGACGGCGACCTTCAGAAGATCTGCGGGGAGCTTCGCGCGGACCTGGTTGAAACGCTCCGGAAGAACCGCAGGGTCGACCCCGCGGAGCTGGCCGCCCGCCGCTATGCGCGCTTCCGCCGCATCGGCGCGGACTGATTTTGCTTACGTCTCCTTATCTTTTTTATAATTTTTCACCACAACGCGCACCCTGTTTTCAGGGTGCGCGTTGTGGGTTCAGCTAAACTAAAATTAACGGTTTATGGTTGGGGTGATTGGGTGAAAATTGGAGAGGCGGTAGCCGTAAGAATTGAAGAGCTGTGCGGTCAAAACGGGATTACAATCAACAGGCTGGGGACGATATCCGGTGTGACGCAGTCAACGCTGAACAACATTGTCGGCGGAACAAGCAAAAATCCGACCGTTTCAACGATTAAAAAGATCTGCGACGGATTGAATATAACAATGGTAGAGTTTTTCAACGCGCCGGTCTTCCGGAATCTGGAACAGGAAATCGTGTAGAATCGTTTTTTTATGCCGGGCGGTCGCGCCTTCGTCACGTTCCGCCGCCGGTAAAATTTTATACGCATAAAAACAGCCCCGCGCCTGCGCGCGGGGCTGCATCTGTTTTTGGGGAAATCAGGGCAGAATCGCGAGGACCACAAAGTTCAGGACGAACAGCGCGGTGGCGACCCAGAGAATGGGATGGATTTCCTTTGCCTTGCCGCGGAACACCTTGATCAGGCAGTAGAAGATGAAGCCGGCGGCGATGCCGTAGGAAATGCTGTAAACAAACGCCATGAACACGCTGGCGAAAAACGCCGGAATGGCTTCCTCCAGGTCGTTCCATTCAATATCCTTGAAGGAGCTGAGCATCATTACGCCGACCGCAATCAGTGCGGAAGCGGTTGCCGCGGAGGGAACCGCGCTGACCAGCGGAACCAGGAAGATGCTGGCGATGAAGAGCGCCGCGGTAACCACGCTGGTAAGACCGGTGCGGCCGCCCGC
>JAAYUL010000129.1 GCA_012517675.1 Clostridiales bacterium
CCGCCCGTAATATGGGAAATCGCCTTTACCGGCACCTTTTCCAGCAGCGCGAGCACGGGCTTCACATAGATTTTCGTCGGGGTAAGCAGCTCCTCCCCGATCGTATGCCCCAATTCGTCAAGATAGATATTGATGTTTTTCTCACTGATGTTGAGCACCTTGCGCACCAGAGAAAATCCGTTGGAGTGTACGCCGGACGACTGGATTCCAACGAGAGCGTCGCCTTCCTGAAGGGCGGAGCCGTCGATGATTTTATCCCTGTCCACCATTCCCACGGAAAATCCGGCCAGGTCGTATTCGTCCGTGGGATAAAATCCCGGCATTTCCGCCGTTTCCCCGCCGATCAGCGCACAGCCGGACTGGACGCATCCTTCCGCCACGCCGGAAACGATCTGCTCGATCCTTTCGGGGTAATTTTTTCCCACCGCAAGATAATCCAGAAAGAACAGGGGCTTTGCGCCGCAGCAGACAACGTCGTTCACGCACATTGCGACGCAGTCGATTCCTACGGTGTCGTGCTTGTCCATTAAAAAGGCGATTTTCAGTTTTGTTCCCACGCCGTCTGTCCCGCTGACAAAAACCGGCTTTCCGATTCCGCTCAAATCCGGCTGAAACAGGCCCCCGAACCCACCGATTCCGGAAACCACGCCAGGAACCGCCGTGCGGGCCACGTGGCGTTTGATCAGTTCAACCGACCTGTAGCCGGCGGTGACGTCCACTCCGGCTGCCTTATAGCTTTCGCTGAAACTCTTCATATTTTTCCCTTTTTCTCCGTGCGAAAAATCGTTCGGGCCGCTCTGTTTCCGCACGGAAATACAGCCGGCACAAAGATCCTTTTATTATAATTCCCGGACTTTCGCCTGAATATCGGCGTCTTTTTTCGCAACGCCCTCCGCCATGCCGCGCTTCATTTCAGCCAGCTGGGAAGCCAGCCCGTCATCGTGAACCGCGAGAATCTGCGCCGCGAGAATGGCCGCGTTGTCCGCCCCGTCGATCGCGACCGTCGCAACCGGAATGCCGCTGGGCATCTGTACGGTTGCCAAAAGAGCGTCAAGCCCGTCAAGGGTGGAGGATTTTACCGGAATGCCGATGACCGGCAGAGTTGTATGCGCCGCCAGAACCCCCGCGAGATGCGCCGCTTTTCCGGCCGCAGCCAAAATGACGCCAAACCCGTTTTCTTTTGCGGAAGAGGAAAACTCCGCCGCCGCCGCCGGCGTTCTGTGTGCCGACATCACATGTACTTCCACAGGAATATTGAAAGAATTCAGCCTTTTTACCGCAGCCGAAACAACAGGAAAATCGCTGTCGCTGCCCATAATTACCGCCACTTTTTTCAATGCCATTTTACACACTCCTATAGATTCTGCCGCCGCGGCAAAATAAAACAGGCTGCGGCGATATGTCGGCGCAGCCTGCGGTGATTCTACCACTGAGAGAATTGCGCAGTATGGCAGAGCTTCCTTTGAGCTTTGATCCCCGTTTGAACGGAAAACCCTGTCATTGCGCATCCCTCCGGCAACATATTATAAATCTATTGTATGGGATTCTGTACATAAATTCAAGAGATGTCGAAAGCAAAATTCAAATTTGTTGAGTTCTTGTCAGGGGAAGTACGGTCAATTTGCAGAATTTGTATATTATGACGTCCTTTACTCCACAATTTCAGCATTATTGCCGACAAGCTCTTTGATTGAAGTTGCAAGACCCGCCAACGACTGGATGTTGGACGGAATAATAATTTTTGTCGCTTTTCCGTCCGCAGCCTTTGAAAATGCCTCCAGGCTTTTCAGCGCAATCACGCCGTCGCCCGGATTTGCCGCGTTCAGCAGCTTGATGCTGTCCGCAAGAGACTGCTGTACCAGCATGATCGCCTGAGCCTCGCCCTGCGCCTGACGGATTTTCGTTTCCTTGGCGGCATCCGCGCGGAGAATGGCGGATGCCTTTTCGCCTTCCGCCACCAGAATGGCGCTCTGCTTTTCACCTTCCGCGGTCAAAATCTGTGCGCGGCGCTCACGTTCCGCCTTCATCTGCTTTTCCATGGACTCCTGAATTTCCTTCGGCGGAATGATATTCTTGAGCTCCACACGGTTCACCTTAATGCCCCACGCGTCCGTTGCCTCGTCCAGGATAATGCGGATTTTCGTGTTGATCACGTCGCGGGACGTCAGGGTATGGTCAAGCTCCAGATCGCCAATGATATTGCGCAGGGTGGTCGCCGAAAGATTTTCAATAGCGGAAATCGGGCGTTCCACGCCGTAGGCGTACAGCTTCGGGTCGGTAATCTGAAAATAGACGACCGTGTCGATCTGCATGGTGACATTATCTTTCGTAATGACCGGCTGGGGCGGGAAATCAATCACCTGCTCCTTGAGCGATACCTTTTTTGATATCTTGTCGATAAACGGCACCATAAAATGAAGGCCGGTCGACCATGTGCTGCTGTAAGCGCCCAAACGTTCCAGAACATAGGCGTGTGCCTGCGGAACCACTTTAATGTTTGAAATTAAAATGATAAGAATTACAACAATCAATGCGGCCAAAACAATAAAACCATATGGCATAACTATTTCCTCCCTGTTTGAATCAATTTTTCATTCAAATTACTTTTATTCTTTGCTTTTTGCTGAGACTCGCTCTACAATCAGTTTGACGCCTTCAATGGATTTTACGCGAACCGGGCAGCCTTCCGGAATTTCGGAGTCATCCGCGCTGCGGGCGGTCCACACGCTTCCTCTGACATTAACCTGACCAAGGCCCAGCGTGTTGTTGATTTTCATGGTCACGATTCCGGTTTCGCCGATGTACCGGTCGGCGTTGGTATCCACCCGCTTACACGCGAGCAGTTTTTTGACCAAAGGCCTTGTAATCAGCAGGGTCAGCATGCTTACACCCGCAAACAGCACCCACTGCAGCCAGAGCGGAGCACCAAAAAGATTCGCAATCAGCGCGCTGATCCCGCCGAGCACAAACCAGATGGATACCAGCTGTGATGTCGCCGCTTCCGCAACTGCCGCTACAATGATGACCGCAAGCCAGAAAAACGGCAAATATTGTTCCATTCCACCACTCCTTTCTGAATCGTTGTATTAATAGTATCATACGTTCTTCCAAAAAACAATATTGACCAAAACCGAATTTCAGCCGATTTTGCCCTGTTTGAATCAGCAGGGCATTTCTCCTCTTCGCAATGAATCGGGGCTTTTCCTGGCGGGTCCGCGCTCAATTTTGTTAAATTATTATCACCATTAAGACGGAAAAACGGGGTGGGCGCCGGTTTCAGCGTCCACCCCGCATCGAATTTTTTGGCCTTTTGACAGAAATTAATACATGCCGCCCATGCCCGGGTCCGCGGGAACCGCGGGAGCCGGAACAGGCTCTTTCTTGTCGGTGACAAGAGATTCCGTGGTAAGCACCATGGAAGCTACGGAAGCAGCGTTCTGCAGTGCGGAACGGGTCACCTTGGTCGGGTCGACAATGCCGAAGGAAAGCATATCGCCGTATTCCTCGGTCAGCGCGTTGAAGCCATAGCCAACCTTATCGGCGCGCTTGATATTCTCCACGATGACCGAGCCTTCCATGCCCGCATTCGCGGCAATCTGGCGAACCGGCTCTTCCAGAATCTTCAGGACGATCTTCGCACCGGTCTTTTCGTCGCCTTCGCTCTCCGCGACGGCCTTTTCCACGCTGGGAATCGCGTTGATCAGAGCCACGCCGCCGCCGGCGACGATGCCCTCTTCCACTGCGGCCTTGGTTGCGGCAAGCGCGTCTTCAATGCGGAGCTTCTTCTCTTTCATTTCAATTTCGGTCGCGGCACCGACCTTGATGACCGCTACGCCGCCGGAAAGCTTCGCAAGGCGCTCCTGAAGCTTTTCACGGTCGAAATCGGAAGTGGTTGTGGAAATCTGAGAACGGATCTGCGAAACTCTGGCCGCAATCTCGTCCTTGTTGCCCATGCCGTCCACGATAATGGTGTTTTCCTTATCCACTTTAACCTGACGGGCACGGCCGAGCTGCTCTACGGTGGTGTCTTTCAGTTCAAGGCCCAGTTCCTCGGTAATCACCTGGCCGCCGGTCAGGGTCGCAATGTCGCGGAGCATTTCTTTTCTTCTGTCGCCGAAGCCCGGAGCTTTCACGCCGACGCAGGTAAAGGTGCCGCGCAGCTTATTCAGAATCAGCGTGGTCAGCGCTTCGCCCTCAATGTCTTCCGCAATGATGACGAGCTTTTTGCCGGACTGCACGATTTTTTCAAGGAGGGGAAGAATTTCCTGAATGTTGGAAATCTTCTTGTCGGTAATCAGAATATAGGCGTCGTCAATGACGGCTTCCATCTTTTCGGTATCGGTTACCATGTAAGGAGTGATGTATCCGCGGTCGAACATCATGCCTTCCACAACTTCGGAATAGGTTTCCGCAGTCTTGGACTCTTCTACGGTAATAACACCGTCGGAAGTTACTTTTTCCATTGCTTCCGCAATCAGTTTGCCGATTACTTCATTGGACGCGGAAATGGTTGCAA
>JAAYUL010000130.1 GCA_012517675.1 Clostridiales bacterium
GTTTGATCGCTGGGAGCAAGACCGGATTTTACATCTGCTCGGAATGTATCCATCGATTTGCCATGCTTTGGAAACCAGTGCATGACGTCGCCGTGGTTGCTGGCAATCCCCAGCTTATAACCCTCGCTGTGGCAAATGATACCAGGGACGACAGGCTTACCCGTGAGAGGTGTGTTCAGCGGCTTTGAAAGCTCGCGGTCAAGAGCCTCCTGCTTTTCCAGACGGTCGATTTCCTTCCCGAGAGCGACTACATCGGCTTCCATTTTCTCGTAGGTTGCGGTGTCTTCAGGGGAAACCAGGCCGTCAGCACCGCGCTTGGTATCGAGGAAAGCCTTTGCAGCTTCCCATGCTTTTGCGCGTTTCTCGCGCAGTTCAAGAATTTTGTTCATTGATATTACCTCCATAAAATTTAGTGAGAAATTAAGGAGAGCCGCTTTTCCAGCGACTCAACGGGTGTGCCTTTGTTCTGTTTGGGTATCTTGGGTTTGACCTTGCTCAGCAGCGAGTTCGTTACCGCTCTGCGGCTGAAAGCATAAGTGACATCGTCCGATTGAATCCACTTTTTCTCATCCTCCAGAATGCCGTCCGCAAAGCCCAGTTCAATTGCTTTGTTTGCGTTGAGCCAGGTCTCCGCATCCATGAGGTGGGATAACTTCGCGCGGGACTGCCCGGTCTTGATTTCATAGGCATTGATGATGCTTTCCTTGACCTCGTCCAGCATGGCGATGGCTTTCTGCATTTCCTCGCTGTCGCCGATTGCGATGGTCAGCGGGTTATGCACCATCATGAGCGCTGTTGGGGCCATCAGTACCTCAGTTCCCGCCATAGCGATGACGCTTGCGGCCGAGGCTGCAATGCCGTCAATTTTCACGGTAACCTTGCCTGTATAATCCATGAGCATGGCATAGATCTGACTCGCAGCAATACAATCGCCGCCGGGAGAATTGAGCCAAATGACAATGTCACCCTCACCGGCATCCAAATCAGCTTTGAAAGCCTTAGGGGTGATATCATCATCAAACCACGATTCTTCTGCAATTACGCCGTCCAGATAGAGTGTTCTGACACCGGAATCTTCATCCCGTGCCCAGTTCCAGAATTTCTTCATTCAGTTGTTTCCTCCATTCCTGTTTTATTTGTGAACGCACCTGCGTCCTGTAATTTTGTCATCGCGCCGTTGATGAGGTAGAGATCACCGCCAAGTTCCGCAGGGATGCGGTCGAGGTTTTCAAGTTCACGGATATCATTGGCGCTCATCCAGCCGTTCTGTCGTGCGGTCGCATAACCGCTCATACGGCTTGCGTAATCGCCGCGCAGAAGACCGTCTACGTTGAACTTGATAAATACTGTTGGTTTTTCACTGTCGGAAAGCAGGGCGCGGCACATTGACTGCTCCCAGCGCACCACCCAGGGGTCGAGCGTGTATTTCACAAACTCAAGACTCTGCTGCTCGATGTTGCTGAAGGACGATTTTTCAAGATCGGCGAGCATATGGGGAGGCACCCTGAAAATACGGGCAATCTCATTAATCTGAAACTTCCGCGTTTCCAGGAACTGTGCCTGTTCCGGTGAGATCCCGATAGGCTGATACTTCATGCCTTCCTCGAGGACGGCCACCCTGTGTGAGTTGGCTGAGCCTTGGTAGGCAGCGTTCCAGGATTCTTTGACCTTCTGCGGATCCTTGATCGTGCCGGGATGTTCAAGCACACCACCCGGCGCTGCTCCATTAGCAAAGAACTTAGCTCCGTATTCCTCAGTGGCAATGGCAAGTCCCACAGCGTTTTTCGCCATTGCAATCGGCGAGTAGCCGACAAGCCCGTCAAAGCCCAAGCCCGGAATATGCAGGACATCGGTAGGTGCAAGGTAGACTTGATTGTCTTTTCCGAGTGAGGGTACGTCCTCCGAGCTTCGCTGATATAAATAGAAAAGCCGGCCGTTTGAATCCCGGTCGACTGTCATTTTGTTTGGCATAAGAGGATAGAGAGCGATTACCTCACCACGGGCATTTCGGATAATCTGTGCGTAAGCATTGCCCCATAATAAAAGATGACTCATCAGCGTTTCTCTGAACGCGAATGAAGTCATCTCCGGGTTCGGCTCATCGTGGAGCAGCTTATATAGCGGGTGTTTCAGATATTTCTCTTTATTCTCGATTATGACCTTAACAATCATGCCGGCGGTAATTTTATTTATATGGGTTACATCCTTACGACGGATTCGAGTCAGGCTATAACCGACCTTAAGCTTGATTACAGAAAAAATGCCGATAAGAATGAGTTGCTTGACACGGTAAATATCCATAAAACGGTCGATAAACAGGATAAAACAATCCCATACAATAAATATGATCTTGATTTAACCAAGGGCACCGGCGGCAAGTATTACATCGCCGCATATTATACACACGATACCGCGGCGGGTAATCCGCTGAAGGCCGCCGGCATTGAATACGGCGACAATAACGATACATTTGCAGAAGACGGAAATCTGAAAGGCTGGACTTCTGTAGCCACCTTCAATAGTACCGCGAAGCTCGACGTCAATAAGGGTGCAGGCGGCAAGGACATTTTTATATGGCAGAAACGATAGCAAACCGTCTTACAATGTCGTATGAATAAAGAAGGCACCTCTGGTTTCGACCGGGTGCTTTCTTTGTAATTAAAACATTCTATTTCGTTATCTTGAAGGAGGATGCGTCCATGCCGTTCAGAAACAGATATCTTACGGTTTCACTGTTTTCAGCAGGGGCCGCATGCATTGTTTCCGTTATTGTCTTGCTTCTGGCTCCCGCCAAAATAGAGCTCGCTCTCTACTGGATGCAGTTCGGCTGTTCTTTATCCGCTCTTGGCTGTGCGACGGACTGTGTGCGAAGAGGAAAAGAAGCGCTCTTTTTACAGCTTCAGGCAGGGGCGATCGGGTGCTTTACGTTAGGGCTGATTTTTTGGGTTGCACACCTGTCGATATTGGGGTATGACGACGAGACCATTTCAATATCAGATCTATCCTGTATCGGATTCTACCTTTTTCTGTTGTCAGCCGTAATCGGGATACTGAATCCCGAAACACGAAACCCATGTCAAAAATATATCAGATTTAAAATCACTGCCCTCATTGCTCCGGTTACGGTTATCGTCTCCGGTGTGCTCGAGGCGCTCTTTGTCATTCAGAGTAACTTCGGAAATATTTCCTTCGTTGTTTTATATACGGCAGTCTTCACGCCGCTCTCTTATTTTACGCTTAAGTTTCTTATTGTCCCTGCGGATGATAACCCGCGTATAAAGGCAATGAAGCCATATACTTTCGTGATTTTTAGTATCCTCGTTATGAATATGATATGGAATATCAGCAATTTTCTAACGCATGGCAACACGGTCTTTTCTGTGTGTGTTCTCATTACAAGCATTCTGCTGCTTCTGATTGTACCAACGGCATACGGGGGTTATAAAAAATGGAAGAATTGCTGAATATTTATGTATGTATCATCGCGCCGTTGCTGCTGATGTTTTTTCTTCTGAAAAACGAGAACAAAATGCTGAACTTATTTTTAATAATCGGAATGTCGGTATGTCTGACCGCCGGATATGTTAACGACTATATGATTGGATTAACCGGGTATACCCACATTCAGTCCACCTATTACATTACACCCATATGCGAGGAAGTATTAAAAGCCTTGCCGATTTTACTGTATGTCTATGTTTTCAAGCCAAAATCAGAAATGATCATTTCATCGGCTCTGTCTGTCGGCATTGGGTTTGCAACACTTGAAAATGTCTATTATATTACGGTCTACGGCGCAGAAGACTTTATATTCTTACTCATGCGAGGATTTGCAACCGGTATTATGCACGGCTTATGCACCGCAATGATCGGTTTCGGCTCTGCCTTTATTTACAGGAAAAAGGGATTGGCGTTAACAGGGACTTTCGGTTTGCTTTGCGGATCCATTACTTATCATGCGACATACAACCTGCTCATATCGTCTCCGGGATTGGCGGAGATGATTGGAATCTTTTTGCCGATCACAACCGCCGCTGTTTATTTCATATTATTACACCAGCCGCTTATCAAAAAGTTCAAGGTCAGATTTTACACGAAATTATCGTTGATCCACAAAAAAATATGACTATGATTTTGCATCAATATTATTCAGACAGCGCCGCGCAATTAGGAACCCAACAGGAGTGATCCGTGTATTTTCACAAAACGGCGTGCCGATGCTGAAAACCGAGCGCACCGTCCGTTTGTCCCACGGGCCACTTCGCCCATGATTTTCAGAAATTCCTCCCGTTTGGTTTTCCGTTTCCGATTTGCATATTCCATATTCGAAACGCTCTGCTGTCCGTTCATTCTTTTGCTCCTACCGTTTTCTTTTATTATAATTCTCTTTCAGAACCGATTAAATCAGCGGTTACTGAGCACTCAAAAGTGAGAACCGGGCCTTCCTTTGCCATTATGGCTGTGGTTTCTCCAACACAGTTGCAAAAATCAATATTTTTTGCGAAATATCGCTTCCATTGCTCCGTCACATTTTCAGTGCGCGCATTTGGCCATGAGGGGATCGGCCGTTCCGGATTTTGCGGGAGCCGACCCGCCGCTTTTACCAGTCCTGATCAATTTGACTTTTCCGCCAAAAGTCATTACTATCTGAGTAGAACCATTCCGGGCGCTGCATCCGTGAAACCGGGAAACGCCCTGTCCTTTTCCACAAAAATTCCGGCGCATCCGGCCGTGCGCAGCGCGCCGAAACCTCCGGCCGGCAAAGGGAGGAGTTTCCTCACATGGAATATTATCATGAACTGGTGACCTGCAACGCGGATTTAAACTGCAAGTTATTTTGCAGCGTGGATCACCCCGGCCAAATTTCCAAGCATTGGCACAACAGTTTTGAAATTCTGTACGTGCTGAACGGTTCTTTGGGAGTGGATCTGGATAACCAATGTTATCTGCTCCGTTCCGGCGATTTCATCCTGATCCATCCGCGCCGCATTCATTCCACCACCTGCAAATACCGGAACGAGACGATTGTTCTGCAAATTCCCTATCAGCTGCTGCAGGGGAACGTGCCGGATCTTGAAAATATTCTATTTTCCTGTGTTTCGTCCGAGGTGACCGCTGAAAATATGGAGGCGGCAAACCGGGTCCGGCAGCTTCTGAAATCGCTTCTTTCCATTGACCAGAAAAAGGCGGACGGCTATCCCCTGAAAATCAACAGTCTCTTATTTGATCTGCTGTTCGTGCTTTACCGCCATTTTACCATAAAGGGAAACCGGCCGCAAAAAGAAAATGAAAAATATCTCGCGAGGCTGGAACGCATCACCTCTTATATCAGGAAAAATTACAAGCAGGATATCAGCCTGACCGCGGCAGCCGAAACGGTGGGGCTGAACCCGGAATATTTTTCCCGTTTTTTTAAGAAATATGTCGGAATTACGTATATTGAATACCTGAATACGGTCCGGCTGGAGCATTGTTACAACGATATTCAAAATACCGGAAGCAGCATTTCAGAAATCATTGAACGAAACGGTTTCCGCAATTACAGGCTGTTTATGAAACTGTTCAAAAAAAATTACGGCTGCACCCCGAGTCAACAGCGCGCCGGGCGGCCCGGGCGGAAATAAGGGCGCGCACGATAAAAGTCAAAATAAGCCTATAAACAAGTCAAAAAAATGTCTAACTGCCGGTCGGATTATTTGTTAAAATATGCTTCAGAAGATGAATCTGGAGGACGAAGATTGCAACGGTCGGCAATATGACGAGCGAAGAAAAGAGCGCCGGGAAAGCAGGCGGACACAACGCCCGCATCACCTCAAAAAAGACAAAAAAGGCCTATTATTCTACCGCTACGCGTATTCCGGCGCGATCAAACCGCATACGGTGAATCCGTTTTGCATCCCGAAATGACAAAAAGGTCCGCGATTCAGCTTTATTTGATGGAAAGGGAGAATTTGTATGGAGATAAAAACGCTTGTATCAAAAATGACGCTGGAGGAAAAAGCCGGCATGTGCTCGGGCGCAGATTTCTGGCACACCAAAGCGGTGGAACGGCTCGGAATTCCCGCCATGATGGTTTCGGACGGCCCGCACGGCCTGCGCAAGCAGGATACGCAAAAGGACAATCCCGGAATCAACGAAAGCATCAAAGCGGTCTGTTTCCCCAGCGGTTCCTGCACCGCGTGTTCGTTTGACCGCGATTTGATTCGCGAAATGGGAGAAGCGCTGGGCGACGAATGTCAGGCGGAAAACGTTGCCGTTCTGCTCGGCCCTGCCGCGAACAGCAAGCGGTCCCCGCTGTGCGGAAGAAATTTCGAGTATTTTTCCGAGGACCCGTACCTTTCCTCCGAAATGGCAAAGCATCATATTCTGGGCGTGCAAAGCCGCGGCGTCGGCACCAGCCTGAAGCATTTTGCCGCCAACAACCAGGAACACCGCCGAATGACCTCCAGCTCCGACATGGACGAACGCACCCTGCACGAGATTTATCTGGCCGGCTTTGAAGGCGCGGTCAGGGAGGCGAAGCCGTGGACGGTCATGTGCTCCTACAATCAGGTGAACGGCACCTTCGCGTCGGAAAACCATAAGCTGCTGACCGAAATCCTGAGGGATCAATGGGGGTTCGACGGTTTTGTGATGAGCGACTGGGGCGCGGTGAACGACCGCGTCAAAGGGGTGATCGCCGGGCTGGATCTGGAAATGCCTTCCAGCGCGGGCATGAACGACGCCGAAATTGTCAAAGCCGTTAAAAACGGGACGCTGGATGAGAAAATTCTGGACGGAGCCGTGGAACGGATTCTGAACATCCTGTTCCGCTATGAGAAAAACAAAAAAGCAGGGGTTTTCTTCGACAAGGAAGCCCACCATGAGCTGGCGCGCAAAGTGGCAGGCGAAAGCATGGTTCTGCTGAAAAACGACGGCATCCTTCCGCTGCGGAAAACCGGAAAAATCGCCTTTATCGGCAAATTCGCGGAACAGCCGCGCTATCAGGGCGGCGGCAGCTCCCATATCAATTCGTACCGTACCCAGAGCGCGCTGGAAAGCGTGCGGGGCATCGCGGATGTTTCCTATGCGCAGGGCTATCAAACCAAAGAAGACGTCACGGACGAAGCGCTGGCCGCGGAAGCGGTCGCGGCGGCAAAAGGAGCCGAGGTCGCGGTGGTGTTCGCCGGCCTGCCGGACAGCTTCGAGTCCGAGGGATTTGACCGCACCCACATGAGAATGCCCAACTGCCAAAACGATTTGATCGAGCGGGTCTGCAAAGCACAGCCGAATACCGTTGTGGTGCTGCACAACGGCTCTCCGGTGGAAATGCCGTGGGCAAACGACGTAAAGGCCATTCTGGAGGGATACCTCGGCGGGCAGGCCGTCGGCGCGGCGACCGTCGACGTGCTGTTCGGCGACGCAAACCCCTGCGGAAAGCTCGCGGAAACCTTCCCGGTCAAGCTGAGCGACAATCCCTCCTACCTCTCTTTCCCGGGCGAGGGCGACCGCGTGGAATACCGCGAGGGACTGTTTACCGGCTACCGCTATTATGACAAAAAACAGATGCCGGTGCTGTTCCCGTTCGGCTTCGGCCTCAGCTACACGACCTTTGACTACAGCGGCCTGAAGCTGAGCAAAACCGAAATCAGGGACACCGACACGCTGGCCGTATCCCTGAAAGTAAAAAACACCGGTAAGGTGTTTGGAAAAGAGATTGTTCAGCTGTATGTAAAAGACGTGCAGAGCAGCTATATCCGCCCTGAAAAGGAGCTGAAGGGCTTTGAAAAGGTCGCGCTGAATCCGGGCGAGGAAAAAGAAATCACGTTTACGCTGAACCGGCGCTCGTTTGCGTACTACAATCCGGAAATTCAGGATTGGCACGTGGAAAGCGGCGCATTTGAAATTCTGATCGGAAAATCCTCGCGTGAAACGGTCCTTTCCGCTCAGGTCACGGTCGAATCGACCGTCCGCCTGCCGGTTCATTTTACCATGAACAGCACGGTCGGCGATCTGATGAAGTGCGAAGCCGCGAAACCGTTTATCAGGGAACTGATGAAATACGCGGATTTGGGCGGCGACGGTGACGCTTTGGGCGAAAGCACGGCCGCTATGATGGAAGCGATGTACGCCAATATGCCGCTGCGCGCGGTGTGCGGCTTCAGCAACGGAGCGATTTCCTTTGAGAAAATACACGCTGTTCTTGCGCAATTGAATCAAAATTCCGATTAGGAGACCGCCGATGGCAACGCTTTTACTGATTGTGATCTATTTGTGCTTCATCGGGCTGGGGCTTCCGGATTCTCTGCTGGGGACCGCCTGGCCGGCCATATACGTACAGCTTCATCTTCCCATGTCGTTTGAAGCGGTCGCAAATTCCGTTGTCACGATGGGCACCATTCTTTCCAGCCTGAACGCGGCGAGGATGATCAAAAAATTCGGCACGTTCCGCATTGTGATCACAAGCACGCTGCTCACCGCGTGCGCGATCATCGGTTACGGTTTTGTACCGAACCTTTGCTGCCTGCTGCTGCTGGGCATTCCCATGGGACTCGGCGCCGGGGCGATCGATACCGCGCTGAACAATTACCTGGCGCTCCATTATCAAGCGAGCCACATGAACTGGCTCCACTGCTTTTGGGGGCTCGGCGCCATGGCGGGGCCGCTGGTCATGTCCGTATTCATGAAGCGGGCGTCCGGCTGGCGAAGCGGATATTTCGCGATCGGCGCGGTTCAGATGACGATCGTGCTGATTCTGGTTTTGTCCATTCCGGTCTGGAAGGCGCAGAAGGACACGAACCCCGAAGAAGAATCCGTTGTGATAAAGCTCTTCGACCTGCTGAAAATAAAGGGCGTCAAGCTGGCGATGCTGACGTTTCTGTGCTACTGCGCAACCGAATATACCGTTGTGTGCTGGGGCAGCACCTACCTGGTGAAAAACCGCGCGGTAACAAGCGCGCAGGCCGCCGGCTGGATCAGTCTGTATTATCTGGGCATCACCGCGGGAAGAATGCTTTGCGGTTTCATCGCCCTGAAGGTCAACAACCGCAGGCTGATCACCGCCGGCCTGTCGGTTGTTTTACTGGGCGCGGTTGTCCTGATGCTGCCGCTTCCCGCCAGCGCGGCGCCGGTCGGGCTGGCTCTTGTCGGCTTCGGCTGCGCGCCCGTTTTTCCGGGAATGCTTTCCGAAACACCGAAGCACTTCGGAAAAAGCCTGTCGCAGGCCGTGATCGGCGCGGAGCTGACCGCCGCGTATCTGGGCGTTCTTCTTCTGCCGGTGGGCTTCGGCTTTTTGGCAACGCACATCGGCATGGCGTTAATCCCGTTTTTCATCGCGTTTCTGGTGCTTGCCATGTTCGTTTCCACCGCGCTGCTGAATCAAATAAACAGCAGGGAAAATGCCTGATTCGGATTTGTTTCCCATGCAAATGCGGGCGCCGCGCAGGGAGAGGCTTTCCCCCTGCACGGCACCCGCGTGTTGTCGAAACCATTCCACGGCTGATGCTCCGTTTGGCTTTTCAGCCGAAGCGGAATCATCACGTGTCCCCACGAAAATCACCGCCATCCTTACGGTCCGTGTTTCTGTCGAGCGTCAGGGCGTTTAAGCGGTATTCCTTTGCGCTGCATCCGCTGTATTCATGAAAATACTTGGAGAATTTTTTATAGTCGCTGTACCCGACCTGTTCCGCGATTTCATAATGCCTGAGCGAAGGATCTTTTAAAAGCTCCTTCGCTTTTTCTATGCGGATTTTATTCAGGGTTTCCTTGAACGTAAAACCGGTTTCCCGTTTGAAAATTTTACTGAGGTAATTGGGCGACATGTAAATCGATTTCGCCACATCCGCAATGGTCAGGTTCTTCGCGTAGTTTTTCTCCATAAAATCCAGCGCGGCGCCGACCTGGCCCTTCTCAATCGCATGCCCGGCCTGAGGCTCCAGCAAAGCGCGCAGGTCGGAAAGCATTTCTTCCGCATGGCTCGCCGCCCTGATTCTGCGGAGTATTTCCGAAGCCTGATCCATTCTGTGGAACATGGAACCCAAAATCATGCAGATGCGGCAGGCCGATTCCTGCAGGGCAACATACGGCGTCTGAACGGCTTTCATGTAGTCATACCATGCCTGCAGGCCGTGCTGCTCGGTATCCGCGCTGATGTCGGGCATCAGGGATTTTTCAAACTTCAGCACTTCGGTCAGACTGAAGCCGGCCGGCCGGAACACCGGCGGCAAAAAGCGCTCCCCGTCCTGTTCCATCCAGCAGCATCGGTCCAAAGCCGCCTCAATCCCCGCCCCCTTCCCGAACAAAGACGAAAAGGAAGGAAACGGCATCAGGACCACAAGGCGGTCCTGCACACAGCAGCCGCGGACATTCCCTATAAATTCTTCAATTTGCCTCCGGCAGGAAGCCTCTTCGCAAAAATTCAGGATAACGGAAAAAATGTCTTCGCCATAGGGAAAAACAAACGGAGAAAACTGTTTCAGTATCTGCCCCGCCAAGCTGACCAGCGTCCACCAGTCGTCTTTTTGAACGGACATGGCAATCACCGCGTAATTCGGCCCGGGAAGGGACAGCTCCAGTTCCCGCTGCTTTTCCTCCCAGCTTCCCGGCAGCTCTTTTCCGGACAAGACGCCGGCCATGTAGGAGGACTGGATGATATACATATTTTCCGTCAGCAGTCTTTCGCGGTCTTCGGTCCGGCTGTGCACCTCGCGCTCCTCCTTGATTGTTTCCGCGACCTTCAGAACTTCCGTCAAAATCGCGTCCGAACAGGCGTTTTTGATCACAAAATTCTGGATTCCAAGCGGGATAACCTGCGCGTAGTACGACGTTTCATTATAAGCGGTAAGCACGATCACTTTTGCCGGCAGCCCGGATTCCTTCAGCTTTTTAATCAGTTCAATCCCATCCATTTTCGGCATGCGCAGGTCCGTGAGAATGATGTCCGGCCGGCACTTCATCGCCAGTCGGTAGCCTTCCTCCCCGTCCGCGGCGTCTCCCACGACCTGTATGCCGTGTTCCTCCCACGGGATCGAATTTTTAATACCCATGCGAATAATCTGTTCGTCATCGATGACCAGTAAACGAATCATATCTGCTTTCTCCATATCCACAACCTCTGCTTTTGTTCCCCTATTCCGTGTTCCGGTCTTCCCCGGCGGAAGATCCGGGCAAAAACGGCTGGCGGACCTTAAAGATCGTCTGCACGCCGTCCGATTCCGCTTGTATGCTTCCCTTTTCGCCGAATTTCAGCCTCAGCCGGTCCGATATATTTTTAAGCGCAAAGCCTTTTTTCCCTTTCGGCGGGGCGGTCAAAGCTTTTTGCAGCGTTTCCGTATCCGCAAGCCGCCCGGTGTTTCTGATCTCGTAAATCAGCTCATTTTTATCCCTGTAAACCAGAACGTTGACAATGCCGCTGCCGACCGGCGCCACGCCGTGGACAATGGCGTTTTCCACCAGAGGCTGAAGGATAAACTTTAAAACCATGCAATTTTCCAGACCCGGCTCGATCGTGATCAGGAATTGAATGCTGTCCCCGTACCGGACATGCTGGATATACAGGTAGCTTTTCAGACAGTCCGTTTCCTGATGCAGCGGCGTCATTTCTCCGCAGCTGTCGTCGGAAATATTGTACCGCATCATGGCGGACAGCGCGGACACCATTTTGCTGACGCGCTTCATGTCGCCGGACTCGGCCGTCCAATAGATGGCGTCGAGCGTATTATGAAGGAAATGCGGGTCGATTTTGGCAAGCAGCGCGGAAAGCTCCGCCTGCTGCTGCTTCAGCTTGCTGGCGTAAACCTCGTTGTACAGATGCTCCAGCTTTTCCGTCATCCGGTTGAACTGCCGCGTCAGACCGGCGATTTCGTCATTCCCGCTGACCGAAATGCGGCGGGAAAAATCGCCGACCGCGACCGTTTCCGTCATGGCGGACAGCGTCCGCAGCGGCCGGACCAGCCATTTGGAAAGAAAGACGGCCAGAAACACGCCGAACAGGACCAGCATTGCGGCGGTCAGGCCGACGCCCTTCACCAGCGCGCCCTGAATATCGATGACCGAGTCGTAAGGGGTAATGCTGTATAATACATAGGGCGTTTTGCTGATATTCACGGAGCTGATGTAGAAAAGATTTCCGTTCACGGTCGCGGGGATCGTCTCCGCCGCCTCCCCCTTCGGCACATCCTGCCGGAAATAGGTTTTCAGCCCGGTGTACTGCTTGGCGGTATCGGAGCTGGCGATGTCCCGGCCGTCCGCATCCACCACATAATAACAGATGCCGGGAATGTCGTTGGATACGTTCAGAAGATGATGGATTTCATTGGTGCTGACGATCACCTTGATATACCCCAGCTTCTGCGACGTGTCCAGCGTGTCGCGGATCAGGCGGCTGACCGTCAGCAGGACGCTTTGATAGGACGCCGTGGTCTCGCCCCAGACCGGCGTTCCGTTGGCCTTGTCGGCAAGCGCCATGTCCTGCTCGCTGAGATAGTCCTGCTGAAACCCCACCTGAATATCGTTGTGAGAGGTGGAACAGAGGCTGACGCTGAGGACCCCGTCGTTGGAATAGGGGGTCATATTCAGGATGGAGTAAGCGTTCTGGTAAATGCGGAAATAATTCGACTCCGTGCCGGAGGCTTTGAGAAACGCGATCAGGTTGGTCTCCATAAACGGATACAGGCTCAGATCGAGCGGCGAGGAGAAGTAATCGTCCAGCGTCCTTTCCATGGTCGCGATATTTTTGGTGCTGAGCATCTGCAGATAGTCCCTTTTATTGGTATCGAATATTTTATAGGATGCGAAATAAAGGATCATAACAGGTGTCAAAACCAGCGCAATAAAACAGCAAATCAGTTTTTTCCTCATGAGAAGCCTCACAATCAGACGTCAATAAAAGAATTATACCCAATAATACAGGCCGTACTTTTGTTTTTTATAGTATCATCCGCCAAAAAGTTTGTCAATCGAACCGGGGCCGTGAACCCGGAAGGCACGGCACATTATCCGGAAAGCGGGATATTTGGCGTCAAAACGGGATAACGGCCGGCCGGTCAAATTCCCCACGGGAAAACCGCGCGGCAGATGGATCGTTTTAGGGGATAATGAATCCATGAAACGGCCTTGTCGGTTTCGCACAAATTTTATAAACTATAGTCAAATGAATAAGGAGGAGTAACCAATGAAAAAAGTTTTCGCAACGATTCTAGCCGTTTTGATGGCAGTTTCCATGCTGCCGGGATGCAGCTCTCAGAACGCAACATCTTCCGGCAGCACGCAAAATTCCGTCGCCTCCACCGGCAGCACCACGGAAGCCTGCCAGCTCGACATGACCCACATGTACCCGAAGGAGCAGGAAAAATCCGATGTATTAAATCAGGCCTTCCATACTCTTCTGGACCAGTTCCAAAGTGAAAACAAAAACGTCACCCTGAACATCACGGAAATGGAGCAGAGCAACTACTCCACCAAAATCCAGGCGCAGGCGGCCGCCAACGACCTGCCGGACGTCTTCCTTGTCAAAGGCTCCTGGATGAAGAACTTCTACAACAACAACGCTCTGGCCGCGCTGGACACCTATATTGACCAGCAGGGAATCCGGAGCAAATACCGCAGCGGCACGCTGGACGCCGTCACGATCGACGAAAAAACCTACGGACTGCCCGTCAGCTGCGGCCTGACCTCTTCCATCTACTACAACGCCGACATTTTGAAGAGCGTCGGGTATTCTTCCTTCCCCACCACATGGGACGAAATCTTTAAAGCGGGCGAAAAGCTCAAGGCGAAGGGCATCTCCCTGTTTGCTTTGGGGAACAAGGACAAGTGGGCCATTGAGTCCTGCGTGCTTTCCACCATGGCGGACCGCTACCTCGGCACCGAATGGACCAACAACATTATCGCAAACAACGGCAAATCCAAATTCACGGACGCGGGTTTTGTGAAAACGCTGACTCTTCTGCAAAAGATGGCAACGTCCGGACTTTTCAACGCGGATTTCAACACGATCCCCAACACGCAGGCCGACACTCTGTACTGCCAGGGCAAAGCCGCCGCGACCATCTCCGGCTCCTGGACGGTAAACTGGATTTTGACCAACGCGAGCAAAGAAGTTTCCTCCGCGACAAAAATGGCGCTTCTTCCGGCGGTTGACGGCGGAGCGGGCGACGCGAACTCGACCTCCGGCGGTTCCGGCTGGTACCTGTGCGCCAACGCCAACCTGAGCGGCGCGAAACTGGACGCCGCGGCAAAGCTGGTCATGTATTTAACAGGCGAAAAAACCTCCACCTTGCTGCAGGAAAGCGGCGTGATCGGCCCCATCAAGGTTTCGACCGACCTGAGCAAGCTGCAGTCCCTGCAAAAAGAATATGTCACGCAGGCCAACTCGATCACAACCACCCCGATTTTTGACGCCCGCCTGAGCAGCGCCGTCGTCGACGTGATGAACTCCGGCATGCAGGAGCTTCTGAACGGCACCACCACGCCGCAGGCTCTCGCGGAAAAGATTCAGGCAGAACAGGAAAAGCTGAAAAAC
>JAAYUL010000131.1 GCA_012517675.1 Clostridiales bacterium
CAAAAATCGGGCGTTTTTTTGCCTAATTTTTGCCCGTTTTTCGCTCCACAACCACAATATCTTGTGGTTGTGGAGGCTTATTTATCGTTTTAACCACATTTCGTCATCAGAACCACACACTCAACGTGGTTGGTGTGCGGGAACATGTCGACGGGCTGGATCTTTTCCACGCCGTATCCGTGCGCGGTCAAAAATAAAAGATCGCGTTCCTGCGTTTCGGGATTGCAGGAAATATAAACCACTTTTTCAGGCGCGAGCGTTACAAGGGAGGAAAGAAATTTTTCGTCGCTGCCCGCGCGCGGCGGGTCCATCAAGACCACGTCCGCGGTTTCGTGGTTTGCCGCCATGCCCTTCATGAACTCGCCCGCGTCCGCCGTGTAAAAGTAGGCGTTTTTCACGCGGTTCAGTCTGGCGTTGACGATGGCGTCCTTCACTGCGTCGCGGTTTACCTCCACGCCGATCACGTTTTTTGCGCGGCTGCTCGCGGTCAGGCCGATGGTGCCGATACCGCAGTATGCGTCGATGACGGTTTCCGTTCCGGTCAGCGCCGCGAACTCGATCGCCTTGCCGTAAAGCACCTCCGTCTGCGCCGGATTGATCTGGTAAAACGATTTGGCGGAAATGCGGAAGGTGAGGCCGCACAGCCGGTCTTCAATAAATCCGGGGCCGTACAGGACCTTTTCCGTTTCACCCAGTATCATGCTGGTGTGCCGGTTGTTGATGTTGAGGATGACCGTTTTGATTTCAGGATGGGCCTTCCGCAGCGCGTTGACCAAATTGTTTTTCGCGGGCAGGATGGGGGAGACGGTCACCAGAACCACCATGATCTCGCCGGTCGCAAAGCCGCGCTTGACCAGCACGTGGCGCAGCAGGCCCCGTCCCGTCACTTCGTCGTAGGGTTCGATTCTGAAAGGGACCATCAGACGGCGGATGGTGCCCATGATCCGGTCGGCGGTTTCGTCCTCCGTCATGCACGATTCCACCGGAACAACATGGTGTGTGCTTGCCTGGTACACGCCGGAAACGATTTTTTTGTGCCGGTCGAGCGCGAAGGCGGCCTGTACCTTGTTCCGGTAGTGATAGGGGTCGGCCATGCCGATGATCGGTTCCACCGGATGGAATTTTCCCAGCAGACGCTCGACTGCCGACTGTTTCCACTGCAGCTGGCGCGGGTAGCTCATGTTTTGAAGCTGGCACCCGCCGCATTTGCGGTACAGCGGGCAGGGGCGGGGATTTTTATCCGGGATCGCCCGGCACGCGGACGAATTCGTTTTCCATTCTGGTTTTGATTCTGTCATAGGAAGCTCCGTTTCTGGTCACTCGTTTCATGACCGTTTTTATGCGTTTTTGTGGTTCCGGGAATATCCCGCCGTCCGGGCCGAACACGCGGGCCGGGCGGCGGGCAGCCAAGCGGTTGTTGTCAAAGAAGCAGGTAAGCCACCGCCCCGGCCACGCCGGAACCGATCATAATGGGAATCGGATTTGATTTCCATTTGCGCAGAATCGCCAGACAAACCGCGAAAATCACCACGGCTTTCCAGTCGGGGCTGGAAACGGCGGCGGGGCTGAGCGTTTCCGTGTTGAACAGCGAAAGGAACAGAATGGAAAGCCCCGCCGTGGCGATCAGTGATACGATCGCCGGGCGCAGTCCTTCAAAAATTCCTTTTACCAGTCTCATGTCGCGGTATTTGTAATAGTAGTGCGCGACAAGCAGAGCGAGCAGCGTTGTGGGAAGGGAACACCCGATCGTGGCGATCACGCCGCCCGCCGGGCCGGCCAGCTTGGTGCCGACGAAGGTGGCGGCGTTCAGCGCGATCGGCCCCGGCGTCATCTGGGAAATCGTCACCACGTCGGTAAATTCCTTCATGGTCAGCCAGTGGTTTTGCGCGACCACCTGCTGCTGAATGACCGGAAGAATCCCGTATCCGCCCCCAAAGCTGAAAATTCCAACCTGTAAAAAGCTCCACAGCAGTTCCCAGTATATCATGCGTCCCGGCCTCCTCTGCGGTCATGAAGCGCGGTCATGATTCCGCCGAAAATTCCGCAGGCCAGTATGACCCAGATCACGTTGATGTTTAAAAAATACACGGCGTAAAAGGACGCCGCCATCGTCACAATGGAGATCAGATTTTTGGATTTGCAGATTTTCAGGCCGCCGCTGACGACAACGTCGGCGATCACGGCCGAAATGCCGGCCTGCATTCCTTTCAGCGCGGCGTTGACCACGGGATTGGTTTTAAACGCCTGATAAAACAGCGACACGACGGAAAGAATGACGAACGGCGGCAGTATGGTGGAAAGCAGCGTGACCGCCGCGCCCGGAATGCCGGCCAGGCGATACCCCACCATCACGGAAGCGTCCACCGCCATCGGTCCGGGCAAAGACTGGGAAATGGCGACTATATCCATCATTTCGTTTTCGTCGATCCAGTTCAGTTCGTCCACGAATTTTTTCTTCATCAGCGGCACGATGACGTAGCCGCCCCCGAAAGTAAAAGCGCTGACGGAAAAGGTCGAGAGGAATAGCTTTTGATAAAATTTAAAATTTTTTTTCATGTTGTCCCCCAAAAAATACTGCTCTTATTATACCCCCCTTCGGATTTGAATGTAAACTTGATTTTGTTATGCTGAAGTAAAAGTTTGCGCACCGCGAGGGAAAATTCAGAGCTGCTTTTCATCAAAAAAGGCAGAGTACCTTGTTCGGTACTTTGCCTTCCGACGGGGGAGCCCTGTGTTTGATCCTGTATTGCGCTTGGAGGGTTCTCGGCGGGCGGAGCCTGACATTTCCCATAAACGGATCCATGTTTTAAATTTACGATCTGTTTACTTGCTCGGCACAAGCTTCACGGAAACGCCGGTCACGGTCAGCCGGGTCGCTTCGTCCAGAATCAGGTTGTTGAATTCTTTCTGATAATCCGCTCCGGCGGCGTCCAGCTCGCTGCGAATGCCGGAAGCGATGCTGTCGGAAGCCACAAGGCCCTTCCCGCGCAGCGCGACCACGTTGTAAATTCCCTCGGAAAAGTCTTTCCCCGCCACGTAGCTGCCGGGCGAAAGGGTGACCTCCTTTGTGGCGGAATTCTCACGCCCCGAAAGCTCCCCCGGCTCCGTGCTGCTGCTTTCCAGGTGAATTTTCACACCGGATACGGAAAGGACTTCTCCGATCGGCAGCTCGATTGTTTTCGGAAGGCTTGTTTTTCCCGCGGTCACTTCATATTTTTTACCGCCGCTGGAAGGGTCCGTGCAGTAAATAGAACCGCTGCCCCGCAGGACCGTAATGGAATAGCTCCCGGCGGGAAAGTCAATGCCGGGGGTGTAGTAGCCGCCGATCAGGTCCGCCTGGTAAGGCGTGCCGCTGCTTTGCGTCTTTTGCTGAGAAGAGGAAGAAACCGCAGCCGCGCCGCCCGCCGCCGATAGCGTATGAAGCTGGATGGCGGCGTTTGCCGTGAAAGCCGCCAGCGCCAGAAAAACACAGAATACCGTGCTTTTTCTCGGCTTTTTCCGCAGAAACACAATCAGCCACAGGGCGCAGCCGGCAATTCCGGCGCAGCTCAGAACAGTCAGGTATAATTCCATGAAAAAACTCCTTTTCCGGGTGTAAAGACAGTCGGAAGCGGCACGTCAGCCGCCGAACAGCGAATTTGCGTAGCGCACGGCGCCCATCGCATCCTTGGAATAGCTGTCCGCGTGGATCATTTCCGCGTATTCCGGTGTAAGGACCGCGCCGCCCACCATTACGCTGCAGTCCGGCTTTGCCCGGTGCAGCTGGCGGATGGTTTCCTCCATGCTGACAACGGTGGTTGTCATGAGCGCGCTCAGGCCGACCAGCTTTACGTCCTGGTCCAGCGCCGTTTTTACAATCCGCTCCGGCGGAACGTCCCTGCCCAGATCGATCACGTTATAGCTGTAATTTTCGAGGAGCACCTTCACAATATTTTTTCCGATGTCGTGCACGTCGCCCTTGACGGTGGCGAGAATGATTTTATTCTTTTTCACGCTTTCCCCGCAGGTGCCGAGCTTTGTGCGGCTGACCTCGAACGCGGCTTTTGCCGCTTCGGCGCTCATGAGCAGCTGAGGCAGGAACAGCGTGCCTTTTTCAAACTGCCGGCCCACCAGGTCGAGCGCCGGGATCAGCCGCGTGCTGATCACCTCCAGCGGCGGCGTGTCGGCCAGCAGCGCTTCCGCCGCGCTGTGCGCGCTTTCCTTGAGCCCCTTTACAATCGCGTCATGCAGAGAAATGCCTTCCGCCGCCGGGGCGGGTTCGTTCTTTTGCTCCGAATACCGCGCAATGTAATCCATGCAGCGGTCGTCCGCGCCGCTCAGCGCGCAGAACGATGCGCAGGCGCTGCGCATCGCCTGCGAGTTCGGGTTCATAATGGCGGCGCTCAGGCCGTTCTGCAGCGCCATGACGAAGAACGCCGCGTTGATGTTGTCCCGCTGCGGCAGGCCGAAGGAGATATTCGAAACGCCGAGCGACGTGTGAACGCCGAGCTTTTCGCGCAGGAGCCGGAGCGCCGCCAGCGTGACGGCCGCGTTTTCCTGCCCCGCGCTGATGGTCATGGCGAGCGGGTCCACGATAATATCCTTCTTTTCAATGCCGTACTCCGCGGCGGTTCCGACGATCTTTTCGGCGATGGCAAAGCGCCCCTCCGCCGTTTCGGGAATCCCGTTTTCGTCGAGTGTCAGCGCGATGACCGCGCCGCCGTATTTTTTGACCAGCGGGAAGATGCTCCGCATGGATTCCTCTTTGCCGTTGACGGAGTTGACGAGCGCTTTCCCGTTGTAAATGCGCAGCGCGGCTTCCATAACCTCCGGGCTGGAGGTGTCGATCTGCAGCGGCAGGTCGATAATCCCCTGCAGCTCCGTGACCGCGCGGATCATCATTTTTGTTTCGTCGATTTCCGGCAGCCCGACGTTGACGTCGAGAATATCGGCGCCGGCCTCCTGCTGGGCGACTCCCTCGCGCAGCAGGTAATCCATATCCTGCTCGCGCAGCACCTGCTTCAGGCGCTTTTTCCCGGTCGGATTGATGCGCTCGCCGATCAGCACCGGTCTGCCGCCGAACACCACCGCCTTTGCGTAGGAGGAAACCACCGTCCGGTCATGACGGGGAAGCGGGGCGGGCGCAACGGCGCGGCAGCGCCGGACCATTTCCGCAATGTGTTCCGGCGTGGTGCCGCAGCATCCGCCGACGACCCAGGCGCCGCCCGCTGCAATTTCCTCCATGGACGCGGCAAACTCCCCCGGTGTCACATCGAATACGGTGCGGCCTTCCACGCTGCGCGGCAGCCCGGCGTTCGGGTTGACGACAATGGGAACCGAGCAGCATTCGCGCAGACGGGGGAGAAGATGCTTCATCTGTTCCGGGCCGAGCCCGCAGTTGAAGCCGACGGCGTCCGCGCCGAGGCCCTCCAGCAGCGCGGCGGCGGCGGCAATGTCGCCGCCGGTCAGCAGCTTGCCGCCTTCGTCGAAGATCATGGTGACAAAGACGGGCAGGTTCGTGTTTTCTTTGGCGGCCAGAACGGCCGCCTTGCACTCATAGCAGTCGCTCATGGTTTCAATCAGAATCAGGTCGGCGCCGGCCTGCTCGCCCGCGCGCGCCATTTCGGCAAACAGACCGCAGGCTTCCTCAAACGCCAGGTCGCCCATGGGCTTGAGCAGCTTCCCGGTGGGGCCGATGTCCATGGCGACCAGCGCGGAGGTTCCCTTGGCCGCCTTTTTGGCCGCGGCAACCCCCGCGGCGACCACCTCCCGCACGGAACATCCGCAGCCGCTCAGCTTTTCCCGGTTCGCGCCGAAGGTGTTTGTTTTCAGAATGTCCGCGCCGGCGGCGAGGTACTGCCGGTGAATGTCGCAAATGACTTCGGGGTGCGTCAGGTTCCACGGCTCCGGCTGTTCGCCGGGTCCAAGGCCGCGTTCCTGCAGCATGGTGCCCATGGCGCCGTCAAAAAAGAGGAGGCGTTTGCCAAGCGTGTTCAAAAGATTCATTGGTTCAACCCTTTCTGAACGGACAGTTTTGCGATTTACAGTCCATGCATTTTGCAATATGGCAGCTTTTCTGTTCCGCCGTAAGGCCGATGACCGCCGTGACGGATTTGGACGGCGCAAGCATGAAGCTGTCCGTGGCGGTCAGACCGATTTTTTTCTGGCAGTCCAGCATGGCGAGCAGCTCTTTCTGGTAGCGGAGCGGAAAATCCCCGTACCCCGGGCTGTAGCGCGGCCTTAAAAACAGCCCGCGTTTGGCCGCCTGCCCGGCGAGCAGTTCGCACTGCCCGTCGCAGTACGCTTCAATCATCGCGGCGGAGCAGGCCTGCAGAATCACCGCGCGGCTCATGTCCGTTGTGGAGTAGCGGCGGAGCAGAAGGTCCGCCGGCGCGCCGAGCGTTGCCGCGAAAACGGCGGCTTCTTTGCATCCGTCGATGTGGCGGCGCAGGTCGCGGCTTTCCATGCGCACCCCGCCCACCGTGACCGCGCCGGGCTCCGCTTCCACCGGAAAAACACGGTGCAGGCTGCGCGGCACGGTGCAGGCGGAAAGCTCCGCAAGGCAGCTGTCGATTTGTTCCAAGGTGCGCGCGTCGCCCGGCTTCCCGCGGTAGCCGAGGTAGCGCAGCACCTCGTTTTTATCCGTTTCCATTACCGGATGATCTCCGAAAGATTGTCCATGATTTTCGCCGCGATATCCGGTTTGTTCATGGTGTAGATATGGATGAAATTCACGCCGTTGGAAATCAGGTCGATGATCTGTTCCGTGGCGTAAGCGATGCCCGCCTGCTTCATGGCCTGCGGGTTGTCCGCGAAGCGGTCGACAATCGCGCGGAAGCGCGGCGGCAGAGTCGTGCCGGAAAGCGCGCAGATGCGTTTGATCTGCTTGCTGTTGGTCACGGGCATGATCCCCGCGACCACGGGCACGCGGATTCCTTTGGAAAGGATGCGGTACAGAAAATTATAAAGGATGTTGTTGTCAAAAAACATCTGCGTGGTCAGAAAATCGCAGCCGCTGTCCACCTTTTGCTTCAGGTAGTCGATGTCGTCCGATTTGCGCCCGCATTCCACGTGACCTTCCGGGTAGCAGGCCGCGCCGATGCAGAAGTCGCCCCGCCGCCGGATCTCGCGGATCAGCTCGCTGGCATAGCGGTAGCGGGGAAGCACCGCGGCATCCGCGTCTTTCGGAATATCCCCCCGCAGCGCCAGGATGTTTTCAATGCGGTTTTCTTTCAGACGGTCCAGCATGGCGACGATCTGCTCCTGCGTGGAGGAAACGCAGGTCAGATGCGCGAGCGCGGGCACGCCGCAGCGCTGCACCTCCGCCGCGATCGCCACGGTATTCTGCGAGGTCCCCCCGCCCGCGCCGTAAGTCACGCTCATGAAATCGGGCCGAAGGGCCGCAATTTCGTGAACGACCTCCTGCACCTGCGGAATGTCGCCGCTTTGCTTGGGCGGGAAAAGTTCGCACGAAACCGTGATTTTTCCGCGGTTCAGTATCTCTTTGATCTTCATGGCAAACACCCTTCCGACTCAGTTGTTTAGCTTTTATTATATCAAATCAGGATAGGGAAGAAAAGAAGAATTTACGGCGGTGTTTCGCGGATTCCCGCTCCGGCGAAGGATTTCGGGAAAGGGAGGTCCCTTTGCCCTTGAGGAATTCTCCGCCAGGGTATATAATGGTCGGAGAATCGACAGATACAGACTGCTTTTGACAAAACTGTATGGATGGAAAGGAATGCAGAAATGAAACAAGCCAAACCGATTACTCCGGAAATGCTGGGTTCTTTTGAACAGCGCTATGAATCGAGCAAGGTGCTGAAAGCCATGACGAACGCGCTTGCAAAAAACGCGGTTAACCAGATTGCGGTGGTCCCCTCCGCTTTCGCGGCAACCACCTTTCAGTTTACCATCGATATTCCCACCATGGAGGCGACCAACCAGAAAAACAGCGGCCGATGCTGGATTTTTTCCGGCCTGAACGTTCTGCGCGAAATAGTCGGGAAAAAATGCAATATTGAAAAGTTCGAGTTTTCCCAGAATTACATTGCGTTCTGGGACAAGTTTGAGAAGATCAACTACTTTCTGGAATCGGTCATCGACCTTGCCGGCAGCCCGGTGGACGACCGCCTTAACTGCTATCTGTTTGCCACGGGCATTCAGGACGGCGGTCAGTGGGACATGCTGGTGAATCTGATACGGAAATACGGCCTTGTTCCGAAAAGCGCGATGGAGGAAACCTATCAGAGCAGCCATACGCGCGACATGAACGGCCTGGTCGATACAAAGCTGCGCCAGTACGCCGCCGCCCTGCGCAGGGGCTGTGAATTCGGCAAGAGCCGCGCGGCCCTGCAGGCGGAAAAACAGCAGATGCTGGGCGAGATGTACGGCTTTTTGTGCGCCTGCTTCGGTGTGCCGCCGCAGCGTTTTGATTTTGAATATGTGGACCGCGACAAAAATTACGCCGTCAAAAGGAACCTGACGCCGCAGCGGTTTTACGAAGAGTACGTCGGCTGCGATCTGGACCGCTATGTGAGCGTGATCCACGCCCCGACCCGGGACAAGCCGTTTCACAGGAATTACACGGTCGACTACCTTGGAAACGTGGTGGGCGGCAATCCGGTGCGTTACCTGAATCTGGAGATGGAAGAGCTCAAGGGGCTGGTGCTCCGCCAGCTCACCGACCGCGAGGTCGTCTGGTTCGGCAGCGATGTCCGGTGGTTCGGCGACCGGGAAGCGGGCGTGTGGGACGACGGCGCGTATGACTACGCAACGGCGTTCGACATGAGCTTTGACCTGTCCAAGGAAAACAGCCTCGACTACCGGCAGAGCGCCATGAACCACGCCATGGTGATCACCGGCGTCGCGCTGGACGACAGCGGCAAGCCGACCAAATGGAAAATCGAAAACAGCTGGAGCGATGAAAAGGGGAACAAGGGTTATTATGTCATGAGCGACAGCTGGTTTGACAAATTTGTATATCAGGCGGTGGTGGACCGCAAATACCTGAACGATCCCCAGCGCGCCGCGCTGGAAACGGAGCCGATTCACCTCAGCCCGTGGGACCCGATGGGTTCGCTGGCCGACTGAGCCTGCCGCGTGATTTCACCCGCCGGGCCGTTTGCGGGGGCGGCCGGATTCATGGGTGGGGCAGCACGGAATATGGCGGAATCGATGCATCATGAGATTCGGTCTTTCTATTGGTATGATATTGTGTTATACTGGGCTTGTTGATTTGAATAACGTAAGGCGAGGGTTTACGAATGATTGAAGCAATTGTGTTTGACATGGACGGAATTCTGTTCGATACGGAGCGTCTGACGATCAGCCAGTGGGGGAAAGTCTGTAAAGCGATGGGCTGCCCCGATGTGACCCGGTACAGCAGCGAATTTATGGGCTTGAACCGTGTCGCTCACCGGCAGTATTGCGCGCAGAAATTCGGGGAGCAGTTCCCGTATGACGAATCCCTGAACCGCGCGCGGAGAGCCGTTGCGGAGTATATTGCACAGAACGGCGTGCCGGTCAAGCCCGGCCTGTTCGAATTGCTGGATTATTTAAAGGAGCGCCGCCTTCCGGTCGCGGCGGCTACGTCCACCCAGCGGTCGACGGTGCTGAACTTTTTTGAAAACGCGGGAATCCTCGGTTATTTTCACGAGATTATCTGCGGCGATATGGTGGAACACAGCAAGCCAGACCCTGAAATTTACCTGAAGGCCACCGCCGCGCTCAAAAAACAGCCCGAAAACTGCATCGCCCTGGAGGATTCCCCGAACGGAATCCGGTCCGCATACAACGCCGGGATGAAAACGGTGATGGTGCCGGACATGGTGGCCCCTTCCCCGGAGCTGGACGGGATGCTGTTTGCCTGCGTCCCGGCCCTGAACCATGTGATTCCGCTGATTGAAGCGGAAAACGGCGGGAATTTCGGAAAATAAAAACGGCCGCCGAAAGGCGGCCGTTCCTGCACGGTTCTATGACGGCTGCGAAATGCTGCTGATCAGGACGGCCCCGCCGTCCCGGTCCAGAAACTGAAAGCGCGCCGCAATTTCATCATTGCTGTTCGGCAGCATCATGCTGTTGAACAGGTCCGCTTTTTCCCCGACTGCGTAAGGGCACGTCTGCGCGATGGTGTAACAGTAGACCACATTGCTCCTTGTCCCGAGATAACCCGGGGTTCCCCCCGACGAGGCGCTCGTGTTGATGTCGTTCCAGCTGCTTTGCGGGATCATCTGAATGGTCAGCAGCGGGTTTTCCGTGTCGTCCTGGAACAGAAAGGATACCGCGGGAATTTTTCCGTCGGTTCCCTTTACCGCTTTTTCCGTGACGGTCACCGTATAATTCTCGCTTTCCCAGCTGTCCGGAATTTGAAAGGAAAAGCCGAACTTTTCACTGGCGTATTGTATTCCGGAATCTGAAACCGCCCTCGCCGCCGAGGAAAAGGCTTCGGCAGCCGTCGCTTTTTCGGTTTGGTCCCGCATGGCGGACGAAGAAGACGCGCAGCCGGAAAAAGCGAGAAACATCAGGCCAAGCACCAGGCCGATCCATTTTTTCATTGGGGTCCTCCTCTGGAAAAGATAGTTCCATTTCATCATATCGTTTCGATTTGTAAATGTCAACATTTATTATACAACCAGTATTGAAAAGCGGAGGAGAAAGGGTCCTTTGCCTGATTGAACGGAGAGAAAATGAAAATTTTAGTGGATGCCGATGCCTGCCCGGTCAAGGAAATTATTGTGCGGCTGGCGAAAAGAAAAGGAATTTCCATCGTGATGCTGATTGATACCAGCCATGTGCTGAACGACGGGTACAGCGAAGTGATCACCGTGGACAAAGGCCGTGACAGCGCGGATATCCGCCTGGTGAACCTGATCCGGTCCGGCGACCTTGTGGTCACGCAGGATTTCGGTGTGGCGGCGATGGCGCTGGCGCGGGGAGCGCGCGCGGTGAATCAGAACGGCATGGTCTACGACGGCGGCAATATGGACCGGCTGCTGTTTGAACGCGCGCTCGGCCAGAAAATCCGCCGTGCGGGCGGGCGAAGCGGAAAAATCAGGAAACGCACGAAGGCGGACGACGCCGCCTTTGAAGCGGCGCTGACCTGCCTTTTGCAGAATGAAGGGCAAGGCTGACGGAAATTACATCCTTTTCCTATTGACATTTTTCATTTCTATGCTATAATACGACTGTTTTGCCTGAAAATAAAATGAGGTTGATAGAATGTATGATTATGATGTGATTGTGATCGGCGCCGGTCCGGCCGGAATTTTTACCGCGCTGGAAATGGACCGTCTTGCGCCCGACAAAAAGGTGCTGGTGGTGGATTCCGGCAGCGAGATCGCGAAGCGCGCCTGCCCGGCCAGAACCCTGGGTCAGTGCGTGCACTGCAAAACCTGCAATATTATGAACGGTTGGGCCGGCGCGGGCGCCTTTTCAGACGGAAAGCTTTCCCTTTCCGAGGAAGTCGGCGGCAATATCACCGACTATATGACCGTGGAAAAAGCGCGGGAGCTCATTCATTACGCGGACGGAATTTACCTGAAGTTCGGCGCGCCGGACCAGGTTTTCGGCAGGAACGACAAATTTGCGGAAAAGGTTTCCTACGAGGCGCGCCGCGAAAACATCCAGCTCATCCCCTGCCCGGTGCGCCATATGGGAACGGAATACTCCTATGAAGTGCTGCGCGGCATGTACGACTATCTTTCCGGGCGGCCGAATTTTGAATTCCGCGAGCGCACAAGCGCCGAAACCGTTCTGGTGGTGAACGGCAGGGCGGAGGGCGTCTGGCTGCTGGAGCCGAACGGGGAGCGCAAGCTGATGCGCGCGCCTTATGTCGTCGTGGCCCCCGGCCGGGGCGGCGCGGAATGGCTGGCTCGCATTGCGCGGGAAAACGATCTCTGCACTTCCAACAACGAAGTCGACATCGGCGTCCGCGTGGAAGTGCCGAACGCCGTCATGGACCATCTGACAAAGAATCTGTACGAAGCAAAGCTCGTCTATTATTCGGACACCTTCGAAAACAAGGTGCGCACCTTCTGCATGAACCCCGGCGGGATCGTGAGCGAAGAGCATTACGACGGCGGCATCAACGGCGGTATCGCCGTGGTAAACGGCCACAGCTACGCGGATGAGGACAAGCACAGCGACAATACCAATTTCGCCCTGCTGGTTTCCACCCGTTTTACGGAACCATTCAATCAGCCGATTGAATACGGCCGCTATATTGCCCAGCTGGGCAATATGCTCACGGGCGGCGGCATTATGGTGCAGCGCCTTGGGGACCTGCTGCTCGGCAGGCGCACCGACACGACGCGCCTGAAGAAATCCACCACGGTGCCGACGCTGAAAACCGCCGTGCCCGGCGACCTTTCCTTTGTCCTGCCGCACCGCCACCTGACCAGTATTGTGGAGTCGCTGCGCGCGTTCGACAAGCTCGCGCCGGGTCTTTATTCCAAGAACACACTGCTTTACGGGGTGGAGGTAAAATTCTATTCCTCCAAGCTGGCGGTTTCCGACCGGTTTGAAACGGAAATCAAAAATCTCTACGCCATCGGCGACGGCGCAGGAATTACCCGCGGACTGATGCAGGCTTCTGTGACCGGCGTTGTGGTTGCGAGGGACATTGCGAAGAGAGAGGGAAAACTTTGACCCGGCCATGCCTCGTTTGTTTTTCATTTACCAATGAACGTGGCGGCGTTCCTGCGTTTCCACAGATTAAAAACAGGCCCGGAAAGAGCAAATGAATGCTTTCCGGGCCTGTTTTTGTTTGGCTGCGGTTATGCCGGCACAGCGGCTTTTTCGCGCAGAGTGGAGGCAATGGTGCTGCCGATCAGCTTGTGTCCGTTTTCGTTGGGATGAATCCCGTCCTCACAGATCAGGCTCTGGTAGTTTTCCGTTTTCAGGAAAGCGCTGCTGATGTCGATCAGCGGGACATGGTGTTCTATGGCAAGCCGGTACACCGCCAGGTTGTACATTTCGTGCCAGCGGTAAATGTACTCGATGTCGCCCAGAAAGCGCAGAATGTTTTCCGCGTTCAGCCCGCGGGAGATCCAGGTGAAATATCGCTTGGCGTCAATCGGGGGCAGGGAAAGAAGCACCGGACTTCCTCCGCAGCGCTTGACCTGGTCGATCATGGAGGAATAACGGGCCTCGAATTCCGAAACCGGCGTTTTGGGAATATGAAAATTCTCCGGAGCGACGGAAACCTCCGCCCAGTCGAAATCACAGTCGTTTCCGCCGAATTCCATCACGGTAAAATCATATTTGCACAGCTCGTTCTGATGCTTTTTTAAAATTTCCCCGCCCTTTGTCACGGTGCATCCGAACTTGGAGTAGTTGTTGACCGCGATATTGCCCGCGCGGGAAAGCAGATTGAGAAAACTGTCCTTGAGAAGAATATATTTCTGATGAACGCTGTCAAAAATCACTCCTTTGGCGACCGAATCCCCAAAAACACAAACGGATTGTATCATAACAGCACTCCCTTTATAGTAATATAAAATATTACATCTAATATTAAATACTATATAACATAATAATATATATGTCAACGAAAAGATTCAATCTTTACAGACTGTTCATTAAACGGCTTTTGATGCTGTTTAAAATAGTATTTCACCGAGCGTACGGTTTCATTCCCAAAATTCGCATAAAAAAGCCCGACGCCGGTCGGGTTTGCTGCATCTGTTGTTTTTCGCGTTTCATGATCGGCTGATCCGAAAGACCCGGCGAATGTGGAACGCCACATTCGCCGGGTCCTGTCCATGATGTCGGATTATGCCGCCGTTTTACCGGGACATCCGCGCCAGCCGGCGGAACAGTACTTCATCCAGCTGCCGGTCCGTGTCCCGCATCACGGCGCGCTTGTACGCGCTGCAGAATTTTCTGCAGACCCTGGCGTTCCATTTGCACTTACAGTTCCGGCACGGACTGTTCATCATAAAAATCCTCCTTTAATCGCCCCGTTTTTCATGGGGTTGATTGGTGTCATTTTATTTTTATTCGTCCGTTCCGTGTTTCATGAATTCGGCAGGCAAATTGTACGGCGGGAAAGAGAAAGCGGCTGCCGTTCAGCCCGTTTTGTTTACTTTTTCAAAAACCCGATAGGTTTTATCCTGGTAAACTGTTTTGTAATCGGCATCGTGCGGCAAATAAGTATACAATATATCGTTTTTTGAAACAAGAAGGCAGGTAAAACCGTATTTATTTAAAAAATCCTTATAATAGGTCTGGCCGACCTGCAGGTCGTAATATTCCTTCATGATATCGTCCTTATGATTGTTTTTCTTCACAAAGACTTCGGCCCGCGGGTCTATGTACGGTTTAAGCCCGCGGAATTCGGCATATCCCCCCTCGTCGTACCCGGTGTACAGAACGAGCTTTTTCCCCGCCTCGGCTTTCAAAATATAATTGATCGCGGCGGTTTCCTGCGGGCTGATATCCGTCTTTTCTATTTCACGGTATTTTCCAAAAAGAGCGGCCGCAAGGGTGAAGCACAGCAGCGCGACGAGCACGGCCCGCAGCTTTTGCACGTTTTTCTGCGTTTTGACTTTCCCTTCCGGGAGCTTTGCGTCCTTCAGGTAATACGCGATGGGGAAAATACCGCAGCACGCGAAAACAAGAAAATTCCGCACCGAGGAAAGCGCCAGAACAGCGGTGCCGATGGTAAGCAGTACGTATCTGACCCGCGTTCTGCCGTTTCTGTAAATACAGTAGACGAGAATCATGATAAGAAGGACGGAGAAGATCAAAATGCCGAGGGCGTTGTTTATATCGGCGGGCCGCATTTCCGATACGTAATTGCTGATTTCCGGGTACCCGTACGACCGGAAAAGATAGGTCATGGCGTCCGTGCCATAGGGGTTGATCAGCCCGGCGGGCAGCATGGCCGCAGCGGCGGCAAACAAGGCTTTTTTCGGGTATCCCTGCCCGGCTGCAAACCGCAGCCGGAAATGGAAGGAATCGATTGCATAGGGGATCAGCAGAACAAACAGCATAGGCCACATGGCCGACTGAAGATTGATCTGTGCGGCCGACAGCACGGGGAGAAGCGCAAGGGGGCCTTTTTTGCCCGTCTTGATAAAGTCTTCAAGGATATACAGTTCCAGAAGAAAAATTAAAACCGAGAAGATATAAGGCCTTGTTACCATGAAGACGCTGAATAAAGCACTTATTGAAAACGTGAGAAGGTACGAAACAAAAAAGTTGCGGTCGGAGATCAGCATGCAAAGCTTGTAAATTGCGAAAATGGCGCACGCAAATACCGCGGTGACGATCATCATCAATCCGGCGGTCCCAAAGGCGGCGTAGGCAAGGCGGAAGATCACGGCGGTCAGCCATTGCTGCATGACAAAGGCCATGCCGGAATGCATGGTAAACGGCTCAATATGCGGGAACCCGCTTTCCAGCACATATTTTCCGCTGTTGAGCAAAAACCAGATGTCGTTGTCCGGATTTGTGTTGATCAGAAGGCACGGAATAAAAAGCAGCACAAACAAAAGCATTGCGGCTTTTTTATCGGCGGCGTTCTTGTTTATCGTTGTTTCATTCAAATTCAGCAGCTCCGTTCCTCATTTTTCTTCGTGATATTCCGACGCGGCGTTGACTTCCCACAGGCTTTCTTTGGAACCGGCGCCCGTGCGGATGTTTCTCACAGCTTCCATTGCGGTCAGCATGGAATGGTCCATGTTGTTGTAGCGGTGCTGGCCGTTTCTTCCGATACAGTAAAGATTTTCGACGGAATTCAGAAAATCCTTGACCCGGTCGAAATGTTGGTAGGAACCAAAATAGGCGGGGTACGCTTTTTTGACCCGGATCCGGACGCTGTCCCTCACGCTTTTCCGGTCGATCAAGCCGATCTTTTCCACTTCGCCGGTGGCAAATGCAATAAATTCGAGATCGCCCATGTTCCACAGGGCGTCCCCTTCATTGCAGAAATACTCCAGGCCGATCCAGACCGTATGCTCAAAATCCTGTACCATGTACGGGGACCAGTTGTTGAAAATCTGAACCCTTCCCAGCCGGACATCCTTATCCTGCACATAAATCCAGCAGTCGGGGACGAGGCCGGCCACGGTTTTCAGTTTGGTGGCGTTTTTTATTTTCAGTTTGTCAACCAGCAGTCCGACGGTAATAAAATCGCGGTAGGGCAGTTCCCGCGCAATTTTTCTCACTTCTTCGGGGACCTCTTTGTCCATGGCGCCGATCAGTTCGGAAACCGGCATGGTGGAAAAATAATAATCCGCCTGAAACGTGCGCCGCTCCCCGTCTGTTTCCACGGAAACGGACACGATCTTTCCGTCTTTTATGGAAATTCCGGCCGCCTCCGTATTCAGAAGGATTTTTCCGCCCATTTTAATTATTTCCGCTCCCATGGTTTCCCACAGTTGGCCGGGTCCTTTTTTGGGATATCGAAATTGTTCGATTAAAGAGGTTTCAACGTTTTTTTCGCTTTTTCCGAACGGCTTTGACAGCGCATGCAGAAGAGCTTTCGTCAGCGACAGGCCCTTTACCCGCTGGGAACCCCATTCCGGGGAAATATCCGCCGGCTTTTTCCCCCAGACTTTTTCGGTGTAATCCTTGAAAAACATCCGGTACAAAGGGGCTCCGAACCGGTTGATCATGAAGTTTTCCAGGTTGATTTCTTTACGCTTGAAACAGGCGGAATGCAAATACCCCGTCCCGGCTTTCAGGGTGGTCCATAATCCCAGATTTTTGATCGTCCGCAGCG
Organism: Clostridiales bacterium; assembly: GCA_012517675.1. GTDB lineage: Bacteria > Bacillota > Clostridia > Oscillospirales > Acutalibacteraceae > Caproiciproducens. Next base: position 16,706 of record JAAYUL010000131.1, read on the forward strand.
ATAAGGAAACCGGATAGTCGAAAAACTTTCGCAAATAAAAAATTCTGGAAACCCGGTTTCTTAACAGCATGACCCGGTCGGCTGTTTCCGGGTCCGGCCCGCCCTGATTCCATTGCATCACGCGACCGGCGGCCTTGTCGTCCTTCGAGGGAAAGCCCTGTGTCGGCATCAGTTCCTCCCACAGCCGCGTTACCTCGCCGCTTTTGGAAAAGAATCTGTGCCCGCCGATGTCAATGCGGTTTCCGTTATGTTCCATGGTGCGGGAGATTCCTCCCGGAAAATTCTCTTTTTCAATTATAATGGGTAGAATATCCGTTTCTTTTAAAAGCTGATAGGCCGCTGTGAGCCCCGCCGGACCGGCGCCGATGATCAATGCTGTTTTTGTCTGTTCCGTTTTCATCACAATCTCCTTTTCATGGAGCGGGCCGATCGAACGACTTCTGTCGGCCGCTTACAATTCCATTCTAACAAAATTGCTGTAAAATACAAGATCCGGCATGATTTTCCCCGACAATTTTTTCAAAACGTCCGGGGTTCGAAACGCTGTAAAATGAAAACGTTGTTTTTGACAGCGTGTTTATGATATGATAAAGAAAAATGGGATGTGGTGGAATGAATCTGGAAATGTCGGTTGCAATGGGCGCGGCGGGTCTTGCCGCGGGTTTTTTTATTCCGCTTCTGGCGCAGAAAACAGCCGAATACAAATACGAGGCGAAGGGCAGGGAACTGGTGCCCGCCCCCCGTTTCTACGGGCCTTTGCTGAAGGCCGGCTGTTCCGTTCTGAACGCGGCCGGCTGGGCGGCCGCGGGCTGTTACGCGGCGAATTGGGTTTCCCCGGCGTTGGTTGCGCTGCTTTGGACTCTGGCGGTCGTGGTTGCGATTGTCGACACCCGCATTCACATTATTCCGAACGAAGCGGTGCTGGCCATGGCGGTTCTGGGGGCGGGCCTGCAGCTTGCGCTGTTCGGGGCGGCGGGCCTGCTGCGGGCGCTTGCCGCCATGGCGGCCGTTATGGCGGTTTTTATTGTGCTGGCGGCTTTTCTGGGGTTTCATGCGGTCGGCGCGGGGGATGTCAAGCTGGCGGGGGCGATGGGACTTGCCCTCGGCTATCCTTACATTTTGCACGCGCTGCTGGGAATGGCCGCGCTGCTGGTCGTTTACTGTGCCGGCGGCATCGCCATGAAAAAGCTGACTTTGAAAAGCATGCTGCCCTTTGCCCCGTTCATGATGGCCGGCATGCTGGCGGCCATGACCGCGATTTTACTGCGCTAATTTCCGTTTGAGTTTGATTTTATTTGTTACCGGCGCGGATTTGCAGAATATTGTTCATATTGTTACACAAAACAATAAATTACAAAAAAATTATTTTTTGAAAGGAGAACAGTGATGAAAAAGTTGTTTGGGTGGCTGAAAAACGAGGAGAGCGGCCAGGGTATGGTCGAATACGGCCTGATTATCGCACTGGTTGCCATTGTGGTTATTGCGGTATTGATTGCGCTGGGCGGCAATCTCAATACGATCTTCGGTAAGGCGAATACTGCGCTGGGTAGTGCTGCTGCTGCGCCGTGATTGTGGATTGAATTTTTTGCATACTGAATTGAAACTACATAAAATGCCAGACCCTCCGACTCCAGGGACGGGGTCTGGCATTTTCTTTACGGGGAAGGGCGGTGGACCGATGCGCCGGGAAAACGAAAAGGGGCAGGCAATGGTGGAGTTTGCCCTTGTGCTGCCCATATTGATTCTGCTGGTATGCGGCATTATTGACTTCGGTTGGATTTACAGCAACCAGATTACCGTCACCAACGCCTGCCGTGAAGCGGCGCGGTATTCATCCGTCCATTTGATGGACAACGACGGCGGCGATATTTCAGGCGTCGAAGACGATGCCAGGGCGCTGGTTTCCCAGTTTGCGCCCATGCTGGAATCGCCGACGGTCACCTTTGAGGATCCGGACAATACCAGCATCACTTCCGATTCGGACACGGTCAAGGTGACGGTCAGCGCACAGGTTCCGGTTCTGACGGGGATTACCTCCACCTTTCTGGGGGGCAACGAAGTCAAGGTCAGTGCCGAAAGCACAATGAAAATTGAAAAATAGCGGCGAATAAGCAGATTGGAAAAATAAAAGGCGGGCAACCCGCCTGCCTTTTTCTTCAGAAATAACAGGGTGCTGAAACAGGCACCGCTCGGGAGCGATTATTGTATGAAAAAAGTAAGATTGGTGGCGATTATTGCCGCTGTGGCTACCGCGCTTGGCGTTTACCTGTTTTTTAATTATCAGACCAAACCGGCTCAAAGTTCAACGCGGCAGGTCGTGGTGGCCGCTGTGGATATTGCACAGAATACGAAAATTTCAAGCGATATGCTGTCTGTTGTATCTCTCCCCACGGAGGCGGTGCTGCCGCAGGCAATGACGGATAAAAATAAGATCGTCGGTTCTGTGGCGAACGCGGACATTGCGAGCGGCGAGCAGATTTTAAGCCAGCGGCTGGTCAATGCGGACGGCAGCGGGAGCAACGAGCTGGCTTATACCATACAGAGCGGCATGCGCGCCATCACCATTGCCGTCGACAAAACCAGCGGCCTGCACGGGATGATCAAGCCGGGCAATACGGTGGACATTGTCGCACAGTTCCAAAGGGAGACCACTGTGACCAATTCCGACGGTTCCAAAACGACGAAAACGGAACCGATTTCCAAACTGCTCCTTCAGAATATCAAGGTGCTTGCAACCGACCAGGCTCTTTCCAAAGACAAGCAGGTTCAGGGGCAGATCTATTCGACGCTCACGCTGGAAGTTACGCCCGAACAGGCGCTGAAGCTGAGCTTTTCCGAAAACGACGGCAAACTGAGAGCGATCCTGCGCTCGCCGCTTGATAAGAGTAAGGCAAACGTGCCGAACGCAACAGAGGACAATGTAATCGCAAATTAAATGCGGGGGGACGGATATGAAAATCAGAGTTGTACTTGTCAGCAAGCTGGAAAGCACGCTCAACGCCATGAGGCGCGTGATACAGGACGATGAAATCACCGTAATCGGCGATTCGCCGGGAGGCGTTCAGGCGCTGGACAAAATTGAAAATACTTCGCCCGATATTGTGATCATGACGCTCGGTGCGGCGGACCTGGATGTTCTCAATCTGGCCGAAAGAATCATTCTCCACAAACCCAGAACCTTTGTGATTCTCCTTGCGGAGAACCTGAATGTGGAAACCGTTCAGAGCGCCATGAAGGTCGGCGCGCATAACGTGATCGAATTTCCCACTTCGCCGAAAAGCTTTGCGGAGTACATAAAGTCGGTCTACAACAACGAGACCACAAGGATCAATTCCCTGACGGAAAATCAAACCATCACGTGGATGTCGCGGGTGATCACGGTTTTCGGTTCGAAGGGCGGAATCGGAAAAACAACGATTGCGACAAACCTTGCGGTAAAGCTTGCGGAAAACAGGAAAAAGGTGGCCCTGATCGATCTGGATCTTCAGTTCGGCGACGTTCACACCTTTCTGGATATTGAGCCGAAAGATACCATTTCCGAGCTGGTTCAGGAGGTGTATACCCCGAATATTGATTCCGTGCGAAGCTATATGGTGGTGCACCCGAGCGGAGTCCATGTTCTGTGCGCGCCCAAAAGCCCCGAATACGCCGAAGTGGTTTCTCCGGAAAAGATCCAGAGCCTGCTCAGCCTGATCCGAACCTATTACGATTATGTGATTATCGATACGGCCTCGACTTTCAGCGATATCACGGTGACGGCGATTGAAAGCGCTTCCATTATTCTTTTCGTAACCGGACTGGACGTTTCTATTTTAAAGAATTCGAAGCTCTCCTTTTCGCTGCTGGAATCCCTGCAGCAGAAGGACAAGGTGAGAATTCTGGTGAACCGCGCGGTCGAGACCAATTCCATCACGATCAACGACGTTCAGAAGATTATCGGATGCCCGATATGGGCGAAAATACCGAGCGATTACAAAATCGCCGTTTCCGCGCTGAACAGGGGGGTTCCCTTTGTCATCGGGGCGCCTCATTCCAAGCTGAGCCAGTCGATTTCCGAAGTCGCAAACCTGCTGCTGACGGGGTCGGTCGATTATGATATTCAAAAATCACAGACCAAAGAGAAACGGGGATTTCTCAGGAACCCCCCGGCTTTCAAGAAAAATGCCTGACGCACGCTTATAGAAAGCCGCACGTTGTCATCTGAATGCTGTAATAAACTGGGAGAGAGTGCTTATGGGTCTGCTTGAAAGGCTTGAAAAACAGAAAGTGGCGCAGCAGTCCGACAAGCCGGAATCGTCCTCGGCAGGCGCCGGAACGGCCGTTGCCGACGAATATTCGGAGCTGAAGGAAAAGCTGCACGATCAGGTGATCGAATATATCAACGCGGAATCCCCCGGGATGAATTTCTCCGATAAGCTGCAGGAGGATTCCCTCAAGCAAACGATCGACAACATCATCGGGAATGCTGGGGTCGTTTTGTCCAGGGCCGACCGGGCGAGAGTCGTCAGGGAGGTTTATGACGACGTGGTGGGCCTTGGCCCGCTGGAGCCCCTGCTCCAGGATCCGGACATCACCGAAATCATGGTGAACGGTCCCTACAATGTATATGTGGAGCGGAGAGGCAAAATCGAACGGACTTCCACAGCATTTCAAGACGCCGACCATGTCATGACGGTCATTAACCGCATCACGTCGGCCGTGGGAAGAAGAATCGACGAAGCCAGCCCCATGGTGGACGCCCGTCTGCCCGACGGTTCCCGTGTGAACGCTATTATTCCGCCGATTGCCCTCACGGGGCCGACCATTACTATCAGAAAGTTTTCCAAAAGGCCCCTTCAGGTCAGCGACCTGATCCGGTTTTCATCGGTGTCGTCCAAAATGATGAATTTTCTGGAGGCCTGTGTCAGGGGCCGGCTGAACATCATCGTTTCGGGCGGAACCGGAAGCGGGAAAACGACGCTGCTGAGCGTCCTTTCCGCTTATATCCCGGACAACGAGCGCATTGTCACCATTGAAGACGCCGCCGAGCTGCAGCTCCAGCAGAACCATGTGGTTACTTTGGAAAGCAGGCCGCCGAACATCGAAGGCTGCGGCCAGATTACGATCCGTGACCTGGTTCGCAACGCGCTCCGCATGAGGCCGGACAGAATCATTGTCGGTGAAGTCCGTTCCGGCGAAACGCTGGACATGCTTCAGGCGATGAACACCGGTCACGACGGTTCGCTTACGACCGCGCACGCGAATTCGCCGAGGGACCTTTTGTCCCGTCTGGAAACCATGGTTCTCATGTCGGGCATGGAAATGCCGGTTAAGGCGATCAGGGAACAGATCGCTTCCGCGCTCGACGTTATTGTTCATCAGGCCCGCCTGAAGGACGGTTCAAGAAAAATTGTGAATATAACCGAAGTGGTCGGGATGGAAGGGGATACCATCACCCTGCAGGACCTTTACGTTTACAAGCCGGAGGGCCTGAACGCCATGGGCATGCAGAAGGGGAGTTTCGTTTCAACCGGAATCAGACCCGGATTTGCTCATAAGCTTTCCAACAGCGGCATCTTGGTAAGGGATGACTGGTTTACAAACTGAGGTGAAAAATGGAACAGATTCTTTTGGCGATTTCTTCGGCGGTTCTCGTTTATTCGCTGGTTCTTCTTTATTATGAGAATTCCTCGAAAATTCAGATCCGGAAAAGGCTGTCGGCGCTGTCGGCGCATACTTCCGTGGACAGCATTTACGAGGATGTGATCAAGGAAAAGCGGAAGAAAAACACACCGGGGAAATTTCGCTTTATCAGCCATAAGTTTGAAGAAACCCTCGCGATGTCCGGCATGAAGCTGAACGCGCAGGAATTTTTGATTTTTTGGTTTTGTACGACGATGCTCCCGGTGCTTCTGCTCTGGCTGATTATGCGGAACGGTCTTTCCGCGGCGGGAGCCGGCATTGTCGGTTTTCTTATTCCGCCGCAGCTTGTTCAGAGGAGCAAGAAAAAAAGGCAGCAGCTGTTCGACAAGCAATTGAGCGAATGCCTGATTGTCATGAGCAACTGCATCAAATCGGGATATTCCTTCCAGCAGGCGATGGAGAGCGTGGCGGCGGACATGCAGCCCCCTATTTCCACGGAATTTTCAAAAACTCTGCGGGAAATCCGTTATGGGGTGAAGCAGGACGACGCGCTCCACCACATGGTCGATCGGGTTCAGAACAAAGACCTTGGACTTTTGGTTTCGGCCGTGGTGATTTCTTCTCAGGTCGGCGCAAATCTGACAGACATTTTGGACAACATATCCGAAACCATTAAGGACAGAATCAAAATCAGGGACGACGTAAAAATTCTGTCGGCGCAGGGCCGGATCTCCGGGTTGATCATCGGTCTTCTTCCGGTTGTTCTCGCGCTGTTTCTTATGATCGTCAACCCGGATTACATCCTGTCCTTTTTCGACACCACCACGGGAAAAATTATGATTGGCGTGGGCGTGATTCTGGAAATCATCGGATTTACCATTGTAAACCGAATTGTGGACATTCAATACTGAGGTGATTCCATGGAGTGGCTTATTGCAGTTTGTGCGGGAATTTTGATTTACTCCGTCATTTACATTTTGCTTTACAAGAAAGGCGCGCAGGATGATCTTGTGAGGCAGAGGCTGGACGGAATCAAAAATATGACAGGCAGAGCGTTTCAGCTGGATGAAGAGATGAACCGCTCTTTCAAAGACCGTGTGGTAAGGCCGGCGCTGAAGTCGTTTGCGGAAAGGCTGGCAAAGCTGATGCCGAAAAGCGGCGGAGGCGACGCCGCGGGGAAGAATCAGCAGGCGGGCAAGCTGAAAAAAATGCTGAATCAGGCCGGGCTGATCATCAGCCCGGTGGAATACAACGCAATCCGGCTGGTCGTGATTGCCGCGCTGATTCTGCTGTTCGGACTGATTGCGATTGCCGTGCGGGTCGGGACCACCGGTGTGCTGCTGTCCCTTTTGCTGGGGCTTTATGTCGGTTATGCGGCGACACGTTTTTATCTGGCGCGGCTGATCACGCACAGGCAGAAGTCGATTGAACGGCAGCTGCCCGAAGTGCTCGACCTGCTCAGCGTCAGCGTTGAGGCCGGCCTCGGCTTTGAGCAGGCGCTCAACCATATCATAACCACGATGAAGGGCCCGCTGATTGACGAGCTTACCGTTACATACCGGGAAATGGCCATGGGCCGTTCCAGAAGAGACGCCCTCGTGCTTCTGGGGGAACGGTGCGACAACAACGAAATCAAATCGTTTGCCGGGGCTTTGGTTCAGGCGGGGCAGCTCGGCATTTCGATGAAAAACGTGCTGCGGTCGCAGGCGGCGGCAATCCGGCAGGCGAGGAAAGTAAAAATACAGGAAAGCGCGCAGAAAGTATCCATTAAAATTTTGATACCGATGATTCTGTTTATTTTTCCCGTTATTTTTATCGTTTTGCTCGGGCCGGCTGTCCTGAATATTATGGCAAATTTGAAATTGGGTGCTTGAAATGACGGTAATGGTGGGTCAAAATACACTTGCGGGGCATGTAAAGCCTGCAAATACCTTTTGGAAAAGGTTTATCGGGTTAATGGGAAAGAAACAGCTGAATCAAGGCGAAGGCTTGTTGCTGTTCAATTGCTCTTCCATCCACTGCTTTTTCATGAAAGTGACAATTGACGTAATCTATCTTTCTTCCGACAGGAAGGTCCTTTTTATTGAAACTCTGCCGCCTTGGAAAATCGGGCATTTTGTCAGGGGCGCGAAACATGTTCTTGAATTGCCGGCCGGTTCGGCGGCCGGCAAAATTTCCGTGGGAGATACCCTAACGATCGAGGAGAATACTGAGAGGAAAGATACATATGCCTGATTTTAATACGGACAATCTTGTCGGAATGCTTCGGGAAAAGACGGAAGAAGCGGATTTGCAGCAATATTTAAAAAGCACGTTCGGCGGATACACAAAAAATTCGGTTCGTGAATATATTACAATTCTGCGGAAGCAGCAGCAGGCCACCGTAGATACGTTTAACAGCAACCTGCAGGCGCTTCTGGAAGAAAAGGAAACCCTCAAGGCAAGCAATGAAAAATTGGCGTCCAGGCTGACAAAGGTGGAATCCCAGTATCAAAATCTGACGGAAGGGATGCTGATGTACAATCTGGAAAACAAAGAGTTTTCCGTTCAGGACATCATTTCCCTGAAAAACAAGATTTCCGCCCTTGAAAGCAGTGAGAAAGCAAAGGACGGCAAAATCCGGGAGCTTAACAAAGAGCTGGAGCGCCAGCGTTACGCCATGCAGGAGCAGGGCAAGGAGCTGCAGCAGTCGAAGCAGGAAACGCGGGCTCAAAAGGAACTGCTTGTGGAGGAAAAGGCGAAGACCTGCAAGCAGCGCGATCTGGTTTCCCAGCTGTCGGGAACAGTTGAGGAATCTCGGAACGAGATCAAATATCTGCGGGAAATTGTCTCCGAAGGTAAAGTGGCGGAGCTGAATAAGCGGATCGACGAGCTTCTGGTGAATGCATCCACGCAGGAAAATATTATTGCGCAGCGCAACAAAGAGCTGGAAGAAAAGGAAAAAAGCATTCAGACGTTCCACAGTGAAAATGAATCGCTGAGTCAGAACATTCAGTCTCTTTCCGCGACCGTCGATAAAGTGCTGGCGCAGAATGTCAAGATGGCCGCGCTGAATAAGGCGCTTGCCGCAAGGCTGGAGGAAACCAACAAGCAGATCGTTTCTTTGATTCGCGAAAAATCGGATGTCACGGTGGAAAAAATGATCCTCGGGAAAAAGCTTGACGAAGCCGGCCAAAAGATTTCTTTGCTGGAATTGGATGCAAAACGGGCGAATAAAAAATAACATGCCAAATCCGGGCGCAATGAAATAAATTCCGGAATAATTACCAAAAACAACCATATATTCCGTATTCGCAATTATAATAGAAATGTAAAAACGAGCATTTATTTTTTGAATCCTATTATTCTGCGAACGAAGGGAAAGATGGAAAGTGATCGCAAAACTGAAATTCTGTAAGAAAGAAAATGGGCAGGCCGCGGTTTTGCTTGCCCTGGTGTTTATTGTTCTGCTCGGTTTTGTGGCGCTTACGATGGATATCGGCCGGGCGACCGTTGAAAAATCCGATCTGCAAAACGCGGCGGATGCCTCCGCTTTGGCCGGCGCGCAGAGCCTGCCGGATTCCAGCGCGGCAATCAGCGCCGCGACCAGTTATGCGCAGAAGAATGGGGTGGAAAATTCAAAAATTCAGGTTGTTACTCCATATAAAGGAGATTCGAAAAAAGTTGAGGTTGTGTGTACCAGAACCGTAGAATATACGTTTGCGCGCGTTTTGGGATATCAGAGCACAACGGTTACCGTCAAAGCGGTTGCAAGTCGCAGCGGTGTGGAAGGTGGCATTTCAGGGCTGCGGCCGTGGGCCATTACGGATAAATATTCGTATACATACGGAGAGGAATTCGTATTGAAAGTAGGCGGCGGCGGCGGATCTCAGGGGTATTACGGTATTGTCTCTTTTGGCAGTCAGGGTGGCGACGCCAATACCTATAAAGGGAATATATTGGATGGATATGACGGGATTGTCAAAATTGGAGATATTGTAAAGGATGCGAGCGGTAATAAAAATGTAAAAAAGGATATCAATGAGTTGATGGATCGGTCGGGTGACACCCTTGGCGATTACACAAAGGCAACCGATGGAGATTCGCGCGTAGTCATTATTCCTAAAATCGATGCAAACAATGTGGTGATCGGTTTTTCGGCTATCTATCTCGAATCAGTGGATAATAAGGGGTACATTACCGCTAATTTTTTATACGACACGACCTGGACGGAGGAACAGCAGGGTACCCATAATGATTGGGGCCTGAATTCCGATGTGAAACTCACCGAATAAAAAGCGGATAAGGCATATGATGAAGCTGTGCGCGACCGGCTTTTTTCTTAACCGGATGTTTTGGGAAAAAGAGCATATCTGAAATTTTTTGAAATGGTTTCATTTCAAGGTTTTGGATATGCTCTTTTACGCTGTGGCCGCTGTTGCAATTCCGTTACGCCCGCCGGCATTCGGCGAACACAGCTCACAGGTCTTTTTCCATACAAACCGACTCCAATATTTCCTTGTATGGCCCATCATTCGGGATTCGGCGGTAACCGATCCTTTGGTATAACCGCACGGCACAAACGAGCGGTTTACCGGTTTCCAGTATCAGTCTGGAATAGTCCTGATCCCTTGCCCTTTGTTCCAGCCCTTCCATGAGTTTCTTTGAAATACCCCTGCCCCTGTATTCGCTTTTGATGAACACCCGCTTTACTTCGGCGGTTGTGTGATCATAACGCTGAAAACCGGCACAACCAACAGGGGTTTCCCCGTCGTATGCAACCATCACATCATGAATGCGGTCCCGTTTGTTATAGGGGATATATATTGTGCGCGGTTTTCTCTTCCTCCCGCCAGTTCATCCGGAAAGTCGTCCAGCTGACGGCACAGAGCGATAAAATCCGGATTGCAGCCGTTTGTATATTTATACCGCATTTTATGTTCACCTCATCGCTTGAATTATTTTACATTTCGTATAAATCATATAGAACATTCCTTGTGGTTGATTATATCACCGCTCAACGAGGATTGGAATATCGGCTTGCGATTTTTTAGATTCCGCAAAGTCAGGATTTTCGGCGGCATGGACCCGAGTGCGGTTTTGAATCGCTGCTGCGGAATTTTATTAAGCGTATTGTAATGCTTTTTCAAATATATTATAATATATACTTAATAAGGAAAACTTTTGTGGAGATTTTCCTAATTTGATTAAGGGAGATGGCGTTGTGAATCTGAAAGCACCAAACAGCAACGATGCAACGGGAACGGTGAATCGTTCCAGAAATGTGGTCCCGTCGAGCGGGATTTGTTCCAGATGTGTGGACGGCTGCAGGGGAAACTGCGAAATATTCAAAGCGACTTTCCGGGGCCGTGAGCTGATCTATCCCGGCCCGTTCGGCGATATTACAGCCGGCGGCGACAAGGATTATCCCGTCGATTATTCGCATCTCAACATTCAGGGCTACGCCATGGGCGGCAAAGGCCTTCCGAACGGAGCGGAGGCAAATTCCGACAACGCGCTTTTCCCGAAGGTCAGCACGGAAACCTCTTACGGCTGGGATAAAAAGGTGAAAATGAGCGTGCCGATTTTCACCGGGGCGCTCGGCTCGACGGAAATCGCCCGTAAAAACTGGGAACATTTTGCAATCGGCGCCGCCATTTCCGGCATTACGATCGTCTGCGGCGAAAATGTGTGCGGCATCGACCCAAAGCTGGTGCTCGACAAGAACAACAGGGTGGTCGAAGCGCCCGATATGGACAGGCGAATCGAGTCCTATAAACGGTACCACCGCGGCATGGGCGAAATCCTGATTCAAATGAACGTGGAGGATACGCGCCTCGGCGTGGCGGAATACATCATCAATAAGCACGGAATCGATACCATAGAGCTCAAATGGGGGCAGGGCGCGAAATGCATCGGCGGCGAAATCAAGGTGCAGTCGCTGGAAAGGGCGCTGGAGCTTCAGCGCCGCGGCTATATCGTTACGCCCGACCCGTCCAACCCGGTCAACCAGGCGGCGTTTCAACACGGAGCGATCAAAGAGTTTGAGCGCCACAGCCGTTTGGGCTTTGTCAGCGAAGAGGGCTTTCTGGCCGAAGTTCAGCGGCTGCGCGATTTAGGCTATCGGCGCATCACGCTCAAAACCGGCGCCTACAGCCTGAAAGAGCTTGCCATGGCGCTGAAATGGTCTTCAGAAGCCAAAATCGACCTGGTTACCATTGACGGCGCCTCCGGCGGCACCGGCATGAGCCCGTGGAGAATGATGGAGGAATGGGGCGTGCCCTCGCTGTACCTGCATGCGGCGGCTTATCAGTTCGCGTCGGTTCTTCACGCGAAAGGCGAAAGAGTGCCCGACCTTGCGTTTGCCGGCGGGTTCAGCTCGGAAGACGGTGTGTTCAAGGCGCTGGCGCTCGGGGCCCCGTTTGCAAAGGCGGTCTGCATGGGCCGCGCGCTGATGATTCCGGGCATGGTCGGCAAAAACATCGAACAGTGGATGAAGGACAACGATCTGCCGAAAACGGTCAGCGCATACGGCTCCACGCCGGAAGAAATTTTCGTCTGCTATGAGGCCGTAAAAAATCTGGTCGGCTCGGAAGAAATTAAGAAAATTCCGCTCGGCGCGATCGGCATCTACAGTTATGTCGATAAGATCAAGGTTGGCCTGCAGCAGCTGATGGCCGGCGCACGCTGCTTCAACGTCGACGTGATCACGCGCAATGAGCTGATGTCGCTGACGGAGGAGTGCGCGAAGGTCATGGGGATTCCGTATCTGATGGACTGCTATCTGGACGAGGCAATGCAGATTCTGAACAAATAATAAAACCCGGCCGCGGGTCGGGCCAATCAACCTGTCGGAAAAGTCCAGCGCAAGCTGGGCTTTTCTGCGTCAGAATGGGGAAAGAAAGCGAAATGCGCGCGCAGGTAAGCCGGTCTCTTTCAAAGCGGATTTTTTAACCGGCGCAAGGCTGTGCTTTTTACGGATTCGGAGGAAAATGAAAAAAATAAATTTTTGTGACGGCGGCGTTCATTTTTCCGCATTTTGTGCGATAATGATGCGGGACGACTTCACAGGAATTTCATAATTCTGTGTTATACTGTTACCCCGTTAAAGTGAGACAGGATTTGCAGGCGATTTTTCCGTCCC
>JAAYUL010000132.1 GCA_012517675.1 Clostridiales bacterium
CCACCACCGGGAAGAACTCATGAAACGGATCAGGGAGCTGCAAGACTTCATCGCCGGGCAAGAAGCTGACATCACAGAGTTTGATGAGGCTCTGGTCAGAAAGCTCATCGAAAAGATTACCGTCTTCGCCGACCACTTCACGGTCGAATTCAAATCCGGCGTAAGCGTTGATATTACAGAATAAGAGCAAGCTGCCCTTGGGATTAACCTACAGGGTGGCTTGCTCTCTTCTTTTACAAAACGGTGATTCTTTATTCTTTTCGACGAGTCATAATCAATCCAATGATGCCGCCTATCAATAACAAAGGTGCTATTCTTACAAATACCCATTCAAATCCATGAAGTATCGTCCCTGCAAACGCAATTTCAGGATCACTAAAATCCCAACCAAGATATGGGCTTCCTGCGAAACCGATGACTGCAAAGATTATGACTGTGACAGCACATAGGATGAAAAAGAACCATCGCAACAATTTTCTGCTCCGCTCTTTTCTCTGTGCAAGCTGAAGATTGATGACTTCCAGTTTCTCAGAGATTGCTTTTAGTTCATTTGTCTCAGGCTCTTCGATATTTTCACCCAACAATGTGCTTACCGGAGTTTCGAGTGCTTCAGATATGGAGATCAGCATCTCTGAATCCGGAACCGATAACCCCCGCTCCCATTTTGATACAGTCTGGCGTACCACATTCAGCTTTATTGCAAGTTCATCCTGCGAAAGACCTTTTGATTTTCTGATCGTTTTGATATTTTCACTAAGCATGATAAACGACCTCCTTTCGCAAGCACCTTACCCCCGTATACCCCGTTGCCGCAAGCAACGTATAATAACATCGAGCAACCAGACCAGAATCCCTCATTTTTAAGCCTTCCCGGCTCTGACATCTAACCCGAACACTCAAAAAGCCACTGACATCTATCTCGAACACCCGACCCCGACATCTATCTTGGCAACCCAACCCTATCACATTTTTGCCATAAATCGGCTTTGGATAAGTTACCACGGAGCGGTTATTCACTCGACCATCCGAAAGCAATCGAAACCCGGAAAGCGCCTTGTTTCAAGGGCTTTTGCACACATTAATCCTTGACCCTTGACATCAATACCACCGTCTCAACGTGCGGCGTCCTCGGGAACATGTCGACCGGCGCAACCTTTTGGGGCGGGTAGCCCTTTTCCGCAAAAAGCTTCAGGTCGCGGGCCAGGGTGGCGGGGTCGCAGGAAACGTAAACCACGCGGCGGGGGGCCATGGCGGCGACGGTTTCGATCAGCCCGGGGGTGCAGCCCTTGCGCGGCGGGTCAAGCACCACGACGTCCGGCAGGATGCCGCGGCTTTTCAGCATGCCGGCCGCCTGCGCGGCGTCCGCACAGAGGAATTCGGCGTTGCGGATCCCGTTTATTTGCGCGTTTTTCTCCGCGTCCTCCACGGCGGGGCGAACCTCTTCCACGCCGATGACGCGCCCGGCGTTTTTCGCCATGGAAAGGCCGATGGTCCCCGTGCCGCAGTAGAGGTCAAGCAGCGTTTCGCTTCCGGTCAGGGCGGCGTACTTTCCCGCGAGGGCGTAAAGCCGTTCCGCCTGGTCGCGGTTCACCTGATAAAACGACAGGGGGGAAATGCGGAATTCCAGCCCGCAGAGGCGGTCGGAGATGGTGTCGGCGCCCCACACGGTGCGGCACTTTTTGCCCAGCACCACGTTGGTGTTTTCGCGGTTGCTGTTGATGATCACGCTTTTCAGCCCGGGAACATTCCGCCGGAGCGTCTGCGCCAGTTCGTCTTCGCCGCGCAGGCCGCCGCCGTTGACCACTGCGCAGACCATCACCTCTCCGGTCGCCCGCGCCTGCCGCAGGTAAAGGTGGCGCAGCTTCCCTTTCCCCGTCCGCTCGCTGTATACCGTTTCACCGCTCCGGTTTGCCCACTGACGGAATGCTTCCATCGCCGCGGCAAACACGGGCGGCTGCAGATTGCAGGATTCGCAGGGGATCATCCGGTGGCTGCGCGCCGCAAAAAAGCCGAGGCTGACGCCGCCGTCCGGCGCTTCCCCGATGGGGAGCTGCGCCTTGTTGCGGTAATGGTCGGGCTCGTCCGCGCCCACAATCGGCTCCATGGCGATTCCGCGGAACCCGCCGATGCGCTCAAGCGCATCGCGCACGCGCTGCTCCTTGGCGCGCAGCTCCGCCCCGTAGCCGATATGGCGGAACACGCAGCCGCCGCAGCGCGCGAACTGGGCGCAGTCCGGTTCCACGCGGTCCGGAGAAGGCACGAGGATTTCCTCCGGCTTTCCGAACGCGTGCGTTTTCGCCGTTTTCAGTATTTTTACCCGCAGGCGGTCGCCCCGCGCGGCCAGCGGCACAAAGACCGCGAGGCCGCCGTAACGGCCGACCCCGCTGCCTTCGGCGGTATATCCGTCAATGTTAAGCTCAATGATGTCGTTTTTTTTCAGATCCATGGTTTCCCCCTGCGGAAAAAATTATTTATTATTATTTTATCATTCCCGCGCGGCAAACACAATACGCGCCGATTTCTTTTTTATTGGCTTGACAGCACTAAATCATCGGCATATAATAAGTTCAATAGCAGAAACCGTTGAGCAGGAAGAGTAAGCGGAACCGTTGTTTTTCAGAGAGCCGCGGCCGGTGGAATCGCGGCGGAACAACCCCGCCGAATGGGCCTGCGAGGGCAGGGTGAAATTTGTAAAGTAGCCTTTGACGGGAGCTCCGCCCGTTACCAAGGGAGCGCGCGTAACATGCGCGGAACGAGCGGCGCGTCGGCGCAATCTGGGTGGTACCGCAGGAGTGATGTTCCTGTCCCTGTTTTCAGGGGCGGGAATTTTTTTATACCATGAATTTTTGAAAGGGGATTTTACCATGGCAAAAATACCGCACAGGCTGATTTTAACGGAGGATCAAATGCCGACGCAGTGGTACAACCTGCGCGCGGACATGAAGGAGCTGCCCGACCCGATGCTCAACCCCGGCACGCTGCAGCCGATCCGCACCGAGGAGCTGTACCCCATTTTCTGCGAAGAGCTGGCGCGTCAGGAAACGGACGGGAAAACGGCGTATTTCGACATTCCCGAACCGATTCTGGACATTTACAAAATGTACCGCCCCTCGCCGCTGTGCCGCGCGTATCATCTGGAGCGCTACCTTGGGACGCCGGCCAAAATTTACTTCAAATACGAGGGGAACAACACCTCCGGCAGCCACAAGCTGAATTCCGCGGTCGCGCAGGCCTATTACGCGAAAAAGCAGGGCCTGACCGGCCTGACCACGGAAACCGGCGCGGGGCAGTGGGGCACCGCGCTTGCCGAGGCGTGCGCCTATTTCGGCATGGATTTGACGGTTTTCATGGTAAAGGCCTCCTTTGAACAGAAGCCGTACCGCAAGGCGGTCATGAAAACCTTCGGCGCGAACGTCATCGCAAGCCCGAGCGGCACCACAAAGGTGGGCGCGGCGATCCTTGCCGAAAACCCGGACACGACCGGAAGCCTCGGCTGCGCCATTTCGGAGGCGATTGAGAAGGCCGTGACCACGCCCGGCTGCCGCTACGTGCTCGGTTCCGTGCTGAACCAGGTGCTGCTGCACCAGTCCGTCATCGGGCTGGAATCCTACAAGGCGATGGAAATTCTGGGCGAGTACCCGGATACGATCATCGGCTGCGCCGGCGGCGGTTCCAACCTCGGCGGCCTGATCGCGCCGTTCATGCGCGACAGGATTCTGGGCAAAGCGAACCCGCATTTTATCGCGGTGGAGCCGGCCTCCTGTCCCAGCATGACACGCGGCCGCTACGCCTACGACTTCTGCGACACGGGCAAGGTCACGCCGCTTGCACGGATGTATACGCTCGGCAGCGGGTTTATCCCGTCGCCCAACCACGCGGGCGGCCTCCGCTACCACGGCATGTCGCCGATCATTTCCAAGCTGTACCACGACGGGTATCTGGATGAAGCGCGCTCCGTGGAGCAGACCAAGGTGTTCGACGCGGCCACGCTGTTCGCAAAGCTGGAAACCATCCTGCCCGCGCCCGAGAGCGCCCACGCCATCCGCGTCGCGATCGACGAGGCGCTTCGCTGCAGGGAAACCGGGGAGGCCAAAACGATTTTGTTCGGCCTGACCGGCACGGGGTACTTCGACATGGCGGCATACACCGCGTATCAGGAGAAGACCATGACGGACTATATCCCCACCGACGGGGATCTGAAGCCGGGTTTCGATTCGCTTCCGAAAATCCCGGGGATTCAGGAGTAAATTCGATAATTTGCGAAAACAGCCTCGTCAATAATCACTAAATTGCACCGATGAAAAACTGCGTTTTATACAATAAAGAGATTGTGTCTTCGACACTTGTGAAATCGTTGACACCGCCGTTTTCCGGTATTATAATGAAATCACAGAAACAAAAGAAACACCGTTTACAAGACCTGTGGCAGGGATTTGTCACACCTTTTCAATACAACTCCTCCCCATAAAGCAAAAACCGGCTGATGCCGGTTTTTGCTTTTTTTGTTCGGATTTCCGGGCGGAACGGGCACGGCTTTGCGCGCCGGTTCGACCTTCTATTGAAAAATATTCACAAATTCGCACATTGCCCCCCCAAAGTGCTACGATTCAGTTATCATGACGGGAGGGGATTTTGATGGGCAACAAAAGGGGAAATCGCCGGCTGATCCGCCTTCTGTTTTTGGTTCCGGCCATTATTGTCCTATTCTGCGTTCTGGCGCAGGCCGAAACCTACCCCGATATTTCCGCGCTCGGCAGGGCGTTCGTCCTTTCCGGAAACCATCAGTTTTTCAGGCGCCCCGGCGGCGGCTGGGTGCTGCTCAGCTCCGATTCTTCCAAAACCGTGCTGACGCCCCTGCTGGAAAACGGCACCCCCGACTGTTATTCCGGCACCTGCCTGCCGTTTGTTTATCAGGCCGCCGCGGCTTGCGGAGACAGTTTATATTTTGCCGGAAACGCTTCTTCCCCGGCGCACAGCCTTGTGATTTACCGGTACGGCATGGAAAGCGAAACCTTGATCAAAAATATCACGCCGCCGGTCAGCTGCGATTTTAGCCGCGGCATGAAAGCGGATGCCGACGGAAACGTCCTGCTTGTCACCGTTTCCTTTGGGAATGTTTTGAGCGTCGATTCTCCGTTTACGGCTTATCGTTTCATTGACCGGGACAGCGCATCCTGTACGGGGACGCCCGTGCAGGAGCCGGAGTCTTCCGCTCCGGCGTCCTCGGAACCGTCCTCTTCCGCTTCCTCCGCTTCCTCCGCGGATTCCGGCGTTTCCTCGGCGGAACCCGCGGTTTCTGCGCAGGTTTACCGGTTCGGCTCCGCCGTCACCGTGGAGCAGCTCCGGCAGACGCTGGCGGAGCAGAACCTTGGGGAAACGGTGCGCGTCGCCGCGCCGGACGGCGCCGAAGTGACTTCCGGCGCCGTCGGGACCGGGTGCGTTTTTACGGTTTCGCGCAGCGGGCAGCCGGACCGCCGGTACACCGCGGTCATTCCCGGCGACCTGACGGGCGCGGGTGCTCCCGGCGAGGCGAGCCGGCTGCTTCTTTATGATTACATCGGCAACCGTGCCGCGCTTTCCGGCGCGGCTCTGCAGGCGGCGGATCTGAATAACGACGGGAACGTGGACACGGCGGATCTTCTCGCCCTGAAAAAGCAGATGAAGTAGGCGGGCCGCGCGTCTGCGGTCTCCCGGCGGAATGCAAATAACATTTGACTTTTTGCTCATTGTAAATATAATGGGGAAAGAGTTCAAATTTATTGACAGGGAGAATCCGTTATGTCTGAACAGCTGAAAATAATCAACTTATACGATCTTTCCCGCACGGCGGCGGCCCCGCTGCTGCGGCGCTTTACCTACCCCTGGGAGGCTCTGCCGGCGATCGGCGATTTTATCCGCGAGCTGGGGAAGAGCCTTCCGGCGGAGGAATACGAACAGCGCGGCGAATCGGTGTGGGTCGCGAAATCGGCGAAGGTGTTCGATTCCGCTTATCTTGCGGGCCCGGCCATCATCGGGCCGGAAACGGAAGTGCGCCAGTGCGCGTTTATCCGCGGAAACGCCCTTGTGGGGGCGGGCTGCGTGGTGGGGAACTCCACCGAACTGAAAAACGTCATCCTGTTTGACGGCGTTCAGGTGCCGCATTACAACTATGTGGGGGATTCCATCCTGGGCTATAAGTCGCACATGGGCGCGGGTTCCATCACATCCAACGTCAAGTCCGACAAAACCCTTGTCACCGTGCACGCGGGGGAAGAGGCTTTGCCGACCGGTCTGAAAAAATTCGGCGCGATGCTGGGCGACCACGTGGAGGTCGGCTGCAACTCCGTCCTGAACCCCGGCACGGTCATCGGCCGCAACACCAACGTGTACCCGCTTTCCATGGTGCGCGGCTGTGTTCCCGCAAACAGCATTTACAAACGCGCGGGGGAGATCGCGGAAAAAAGATAACGGAGATTTTACATTTTTCACCTTGACATGGATTTCTCCAAAAGATATGATGAGGGGAAACGACTCGAGGTGATGAAATGAACAGGCAAAAAAGAGCGGCGGCGATTCACGACCTTTCCGGGTTCGGAAAATGCTCGCTCACGGTGGCGCTTCCCATCCTTTCCGCAGCGGGGGTGGAGGTCTGCGCCGTTCCGACCGCCGTGCTTTCCTCCCACACGGGGGGGCTTTCCGGCTACACATACCGCGACCTGACCGACGATATTCCGGGCTTTCAGGCCCAGTGGGAACAGCTCGGCCTGGAATTCGACGCGATTTACAGCGGCTTTCTCGGTTCGTACCGGCAGATTTCCCTTGTTTCCGACTGGATCGACGCGTTCCGCACACCGCGCACGCTGGTGCTGGTGGACCCCGCCATGGCCGACAACGGCAGGCTCTATCCCACCATCACCGCCGAAATGGCGCGCGACATGGAGCAGCTGTGCCGCAAGGCGGACCTGATCGCGCCGAACATGACGGAGGCCGCGCTCCTGCTGAACGAGGAGTTTTACGACGGCCCCTATACGCGCGCTTACATCGAGGACCTGCTGCGCAAGCTGAGCGCTCTCGGCCCGAAGCAGGTGGTGCTGACCGGCGTATGGTTCAGCCCCGAGCTGCTTGGCGCGGCGGGGTACGACAGCCTGACCCGATCGGTGAGCTATGCGTTCGCGCCGCGCATCTGCGGCTGCTACCACGGCACGGGGGATATTTTTGCAAGCACGCTTTTGGCGGGGCTGATGAACGGGAAAAAGTTGAGCATGGCCATGCAGATTGCGGTGGATTACACCACCGGGTGCATCCGGCGCACCAGAGAAGCCGGGACCGACCCGCGCTTCGGCGTCCGGTTTGAAGCCGGACTTTTGCGGCTGATGCGGGAGCTTGGCATTACGGAAGAATAACCGGCGGAGGGGGCTTTGCTTCCCTCCGTTTGCTTTACGGAAAAAAGGTAGTATAATAGAAGCAAGAAATTGGAAGGAGGAATTCCTTTGCAGGCCGTTTTCACCGTGCTACAGGAATTTTTATCCGTTATTTTATATGGTATCCGGATCATCATCCCGCTGATCAGCGTGATGATCGTGATTTCCTGCTTTACCTCGCTCCGCCGCGGAAGGCGCAGGGAAGACCCCGTCATTCTGCTGGAGGACATGGTCGCCCATAGGGCGATTCCGGTCCTGTACTGGGAAAATTCGCTGGGCCGCAGCAAAAGCTGCGACATCGTGCTGAACGACATGACCGCGAGCCGCAGCCACGCGGTGCTGATGCGGCGGGAAAGCGGATGGTTTGTGACCGACACCGATTCCAAAGCCGGAACATTCGTAAACGGGAAGAAAATAGGGGAACCCACCCCGGTTTACCCGGGGGACACCATTGCGATGGGGTCATCCGCGCTGATGCTCAAGCCGACCGGAGCGGGCTCCGCCGAACGGCCCGTCCGGCGGGTCCGGCGGGTGGCCTCTCCCTTCCGGCTGATGTTTTCCGTGACGCTGGTGCAGCTTCTGCTCTGCGTGCTGGCCTGTTTTTCCGGGAATAAATTCCATGTCGGGCCTTTTGAAGTGTTCGGCGGCCTTTTTGTGCTGGAATGGGCGCTTTACCTCTTTTCCATGAAAGGGCTGGGCCGCGTCACCTTTGAACTGGAAACCATGGCGTTCCTGCTCAGCGGCATCGGATTGATGCTGATCGGCGCGTCGTCGGTGAAAACCGCCTGGGTGCAGCTGGCCGCGGCGGCGCTGGGCGTGGTGCTGTTCTGCGTGATGATCTGGTTTTTGAACGATCTGGACCGCGTGATGAAATTCCGCATCCCCATCGGCGCGTTCGCGGTCCTGCTGTTTGCGGCCAACCTTCTCCTTGCGCATGAGCGCAACGGCGCCAAAAACTGGATCAGCATCGGCGGGATCGGGGTGCAGCCCTCCGAATTCATCAAAATCGCGTTTATCTTTGTGGGCGCCTCCACCTTGGACAGGCTCCAGACCGCGAGGAACCTGACCGGGTTCATCGGCTTTTCCGCCCTGTGCATGGGCGCGCTGTTCCTGATGCGGGATTTCGGGACCGCGTGCATTTTCTTTGTCACCTTCCTCATCATCGCCTTTATGCGTTCGGGCAGCGTGCGCACCATCGCGCTGGTCTGCGCGGTCGCCGTGTTCGGCGCTTTCCTGATCGTTAAATTCAAGCCCTACGTGGCGCAGCGCTTTTCCGCGTGGCGGCACGTCTGGCAGTATGTGAACGATTCCGGCGGCTACCAGCAGACGCGGGTCATGAGCTACTCCGCGAGCGGCGGGCTGTTCGGCGTGGGGCCGGGCAACGGGTATGTGGAAAAGGTCTTTGCCGGCAACAGCGACCTCGTGTTCGGCATGCTGTGCGAAGAGCTTGGCCTTCTGGTGGCGCTGGTGGTTCTGATCGCCATCGCGCTTCTGATGTTTTACGCGCGTTCCGACGCGACGCGAAGCCGCTCCACGTTTTATTCCATTTCCGCCTGCGCCGCGGCGGGCATGATTTTGTTCCAGTCCTGCCTGAATGTTTTCGGTGTGACCGACGTGCTGCCCATGACGGGCGTTACGCTGCCGTTCATCAGCGCGGGCGGTTCCAGCATGGTGGCGGTCTGGGGCCTTCTGGCCTTTATCAAGGCCAGCGATGAGCGCACTTACGCGGCGAGGAGGCACGGCAGATGAAAACGACCGGAACACGCTCCATGATCCTTTATATTCTGGGAATCGGCTTTCTGTTCGGCCTCGGTGTCTTTCTGTACGGCCTTTTCACCGAGGGCGGCAACTGGGCCATGCAGCCGTTCAATAAGCATCTGAACGGCGGCGGCCAGCTTTCCGCCGGCGGCGGTGAGATTCTGGACCGCAGCGGGGTGGTGCTGGCAAAAAGCGAAAACGGCGTGCGCGTCTACAACAGCGACGAAACGCTGCGCCGCGCCATGCTCGACGCGGTGGGGGACACCAACGGCTACATTTCCACCGGCGTTCAGTATTGTTACCGCGCGCAGCTTTCCGGCTACAATCTCATTACGGGGCTGACCACGCCGACGGGCAAAAGCGCCGGGAGCAACATTCAGCTTACGCTGGACAGCTCGCTGTGCAAGCTGGCCCTGCAGGAGCTTGGCAGCCGGAACGGCGCGGTTGCAATTTACAATTACCAGACCGGCGAAATGCTTTGCATGGTCAGCACGCCGGATTTTGACCCGCAGAATCCGCCGGAGGACCTGAACACCGACAAAACCGGGAAGTACGAGGGCGTTTTCCTGAACAAGGTTCTGTCCGCCACCTATACGCCGGGTTCCATTTTCAAGCTGGTCACCGCCGCCGCCGCGATCGAGGCGATTCCCGACCTGGACAGCCGCACCTGGAACTGCAACGGCAGCATTACCATCAACGGCAATAAAATCACGGACGTTGCAAGCTACGGCAGGCTCGATTTTAAAAACGCGCTCGCGAAGTCCTCCAACGTCGCGTTCTCGCAGATCGCGATCGAACTCGGCCGCGACAAAATGACCGCGATGGCCAACCAGCTCGGGTTCAACCGTACCTTTTCACTCGACGGGATCACCACCAGCAAAAGCGTCTATCATGTTACGGGGACGCAGGACAACGAGCTCGGATGGTCCGGCGTCGGCCAGTACACCGATTTGACCAACCCCTACCACATGATGCTGCTGATGGGGGCGATTGCAAACGGCGGGACCCCCGTGCAGCCGTATCTCATTCAGAAAATCACGTCTTCGTTCGGGCTGGTCACGCAGACCGGCTCCGCGAAGACGGGGGAAAAGCTCCTGAGCACACAGACGGCCGCCCGCCTGAAAACCTACATGCGCTACGACGTGACAAAGGAATACGGCGACAGCATGTTCCCGGGGCTTGATGTCTGTGCCAAAACAGGGACCGCCGAGGTGGGCGGGGGCAAAAAACCGAACGGCTGGATGGTGGGCTTTTCCTCCGACAGCGCCACGCCGCTCGCGTTTGCCGTTGTGGTGGAAAATTCCAGAACGGGAATCGGTTCCGCCGGACAGATCGCTTCCGTGCTGATGAAGGCGGCGGCGAAAAAAATGCAGTAGCACATCCGGCGGCGGCGGCCCGATCAGATCACGGCGTCGTCGGGTGATATAAAAATAAAAAAACAGGAGCGTGAACCGGCCGGTTCACGCTCCTTGCGTTTGCTGCGTTCTATTGTGCGGCTTCCGCCGCCGCTTCCGAAGCCGCGATCTCGGCAAACAGCCGGCAGGCGCGACCGCAGTGGTACTCATACACGGTCCGGCGCTCTTCGTCCGGCTGCGTCTGCGCGCCGGTGTCCCCCTGGGCCTGAATCAGGACCTGAACCGCTTTCAGTTCGTCCAGAATCATCCGGTAAGTGGAAACCTTGCAGGAAATTGCGAAAACGTCCTTGTCGTTCCACCGAAGGACTTTGATCTCCGAAATATACAGGGCGATATTCTTCGTCAGCCTTTCGATTGCGCTTTCCACCGCGTCAATATCGATCAGCCGGTGCTCCCGCGCGTTCAGAAGGGCCTCCTCCAGCCGCTCGTAAAGCAGGTCGCGGATATTTTTGATCTCCTCCGCGTAGTTGGGCGGCATGACCACCAGATTGACCAGCACGGCGATGGCAATGCCGATGATGCTGTCCACCATGCTGGCAAAGGCAAAGCGCCAGGTCACCGCATGCCCGCCGAAGCTGTGCAGAAACATCATGGAGGCGAACAGAAAACAGGAAAGAGTCGCCGCGCCGGAGAGCCGCAGAAGCTGGCAGATATACAGCGTAGCAATAATTCCCACGCCGCAAAGGCCGGCGTTCGCGGGCGCGATGCTGGCAAACCCGTAGCCGACGGCAATGCCGATGATCACGCCGATCACCTTGTTTTTGCCGGAGCGGAAGGAAATATCAATCGATTTTCCCATGGACATGACGGTCGCAACCACGGCGAAAAAAGGCTGGTCCAGCCGCAGAGCGTAAGACGCCGCCACGCAGACGGTCACGGCGATTCCGGTTTTTACAATCCGGAGGCCCATGCGGTGCCGCTTCAGAATATTTGTAGGGCTGTTCATGCTTCACCTCTTACCGCAGTCGATTACGCGGATGATATCCTCCGGCTTTTCCGCCAGATAAACCGCATGGTTTTCCTCCAGCTCCCGCCGCGAGCGAAATCCCCACAGCGCGCCCGCCGTGTCCATGCCGGCGGCGGCGCCGGTCTGCATATCCGTGTTGGTGTCGCCGATGTAAAGACATTCGCACGGTTTTACGCCCAGCCTTTTCGCAATCAGGAGCGCTCCTTCCGGCGAAGGCTTGCATGCCACGCCCGGATGCTGGCCGAAACAGAGGTCGAACGTACCCTTGGGGAACAGAAAATCCACGACCGCGGTTGTGCAGTTGTGCGGTTTATTGGAAAGCACGGCAAGGCGCAGCCCTTTTTTTCGCAGCGCCGCCACCGTTTCCTGCATGCCGGGATAGTTGGTCACCAGGTGGGACGGGTCGCTTTCATACAGCTCGTCGTAAATTTTGCGAAGGGCGTTCACGTTTTCCAGCGTGTCGTTTCCTTTTCCGCCCGCGGCAACCAGCATGCGGTGCATCAGGCGGTCCGCCCCGTTCCCCACAAGATAGCGGTAGTCATCCTGCGAAATGGGCGCGTACCCGCACCGCCGGAGCGCTTCGTTGGCAAAGTACACAATGGAGCGGAGCGTGCTGGCCAGGGTGCCGTCCAGGTCAAAAATACAGGCTTTATACAATGAATCCACCTTGTTTTCCTTTATTTTCATATATAATGATAATAATCATTTTTTCCGGATTTTGCAAGTGTTTCATTTCAAAAACCGCGCCGTATGCGGCGCGGAAGTTTCATGCCGAAGGTTTGGCGGCCGTGCAACCGGAAGCGCCGGGGCACTGCCCCGGCGCTTCCGACCTTATGTAAGTTAATACTGCATTGCGTATTTTGCTTTCCGATGTTTGCTGTTTACCGGACAGATATTATATACCATTCCGTCTTTTGCCACCATGGCAATCGGAATTTTCGGCAATAGTTTATGAATCATCTCAATAAATCCGTTCACCGGTGATTCTGTCATTCCGGTGACAAGATGTGTCGCCCCGATCTGTTTGATAAATCCGACCGCAACCAGAGGCGCGTCGTTGTTGAAAATCACGGTCATTTCCGCTTTCGCGTCGCGCGCCGTCTGCCGCAGGTACTCCAACTCCTCGCAGCTGGCTTCAGACGCGGAATTTTCCGGCTGCACGCTGAGCACCTGAAGGGGCACGCCGCGTTCGTCGGCCAGTTTCCTTCCCGCGCGAATCAGTCTGTCGCAGTCCCGTTGGCCCGTAACGCAAACAAGGACTGCTGCTTTGCTCTCCACTTCTCTACCTCCCTCCGTTTTATAAAATACATCCAACACCCAATAGTATATATGAATTTGCTCTGCGTATGGGAACAAAAATAATATAAACAATTAACAAATTGTTAAATAAATTTTGTGTTTGTTGTCAAACGACGATTCACAACAATTAATTATAGCAAATAAAACATCATTTTTCAAACCAATTTTGTCAAATATAAAAAAGCCGCGGGACGTATTCGTCCGGCGGCTGATGATAGGTTGCCCCTAACCGGTAAAATCCGGGGGCAGGCTTTGGAAGATGTTCTCGTCGCTGCGGCATCCCTCTTCGATGAGAACAGGCGCTTATTTCAAAACAGTGAGAGGGTCAATGAATTTTCCGCTTTGCTTCATGGCAAAATGAAGGTGCGAAACGTCCGCGCTTTCACAGGGGACCACACCGACCGTGCCGATTTGCTGCGACTGCTTTACTTTTTCTCCTTTTTTCACGCCGGTCTGACCAAGGCCGCAATAGTACGCCTCAATGTCCCCGTGCGTAATGACCACCGTGTTGCCGAAGGCATCGTCCGCGTAAACGTCCTTCACCGTGCCGTCGGCCGAAGCTTTCACAGGGTCGCCCTGCTTTGCGCTCAGGTCAACGCCGGTGTGAACGCGCCAGTCTTTCAGCGTTTTGGAATAGATCGGATTTTCCCCGCTGAATTTCACTGTGACGGTTTTTCCCACGGGATACAGGAAGGTCAGCGCGGGGGCCTGGGTCTGTTTGGCCGGAGCGGAAGAGGAAATTTTTGAAGACGCCCGGGACTCGGGTCTGGACGACGCGGGAACGGATGAAACGGGCTTTGCGGAAGACTGGGTATCGCCCGCAATGACCCGGATTCCGCTCGCGGTCTGGTTGGTTTGCTGGGTGCTGCTGGTGGAATCCGTATTCGGCGAGGAATAATTGACCACACTGTCGTAGGTCGTCCATGCGGCAACGCCGATTGCGATCAGGCAGATTCCAAGCGCGACATAAAATCCCTTTGAGTTATTTTTGTTTGATCTGTTCTTCAGCAGATGTAAATTGTTCAATCGTGCCACCTCCAAACCTATTTTGGCCACAAAACAGCGGAGATATTCGGTCAAAGAGATTTTGTGACGAATTTTTTGCATGAAAAAGAGCCTGATCCGGTCGATCAGGCTCTTCTTCTTAGCTTGAGGGGTATATTGAGGAGGGTAGAACATGTATCAAGGATGGTGCGGCTCCATCATCTTGATTACGGTTTCATTATATCTGTTTTCCACAAATCAGTTGTTACACAGCTATGAATATCTTATGAATTTTTCATTTAGTACAAACATTTGTTTGAACTTTGCAAAGCGGTGTGGTATAATTATTCTGGAAATTCAGATCAGGAGGACATCGATCATGTTAACGAAAAGCCAGCAAAAGGTTTACGATTACCTGAGAAGCCGGACTCAGTGCGGCCTTCCGCCGACAGTCCGTGAAATATGCGCGGCAACGGGACTGAAGTCCACCTCCAGCGTGCACGCCCACCTCAAAACTTTGGAACGCGAGGGGTACATTTCCCGCGACGCCGGCTTGAACCGGGCCATCCACCTGGCCGGCGAGCAGAACACCATTCAGGTGCCGATCGTGGGGCGCGTGGCCGCGGGCCAGCCGATTCTCGCCGTGGAAAACGTGGAAGGCTATGTGCCCTTCTGTCCTTCGCACAACAGGGAGGATGAGTATTTCGCGCTGAACGTGCGCGGGGAAAGCATGAAAAAGGCGGGAATCCTGGACGGGGACATTGTGGTGGCGCTGAAAACCCCGACCGCGCTCGACGGTGAAATCGTGGTGGCGCTGATTGAGGACGAGGCAACCGTAAAGCGCCTGTACCGAGAAAAGGACCGGGTCCGCCTTCAGCCTGAAAACGACGACTACGAGCCGATCTATACGCAGAATGTTTCGGTTCTTGGCAAGGTCGTCGCGGTTTTCCGCTATTACCGCTGAGCCTGCGGGCCCTGCAAAAGCGGCATGCCCTTCGCCCGCCCGGTTTTGTGAATTTCTGCTTTTCCGGCAAAATTTCCGCATACATATGAATACGGTTCCCGTTTTTTCCGGGACCCGTGTTCATTTTTTTTTGCAATGTGCCGATAAATAAATCAGATTTAAATTTTAACCGGAACCCGCTTTAAAAATAAAGAAAATTTTCCGGCGGTTG
Organism: Clostridiales bacterium; assembly: GCA_012517675.1. Lineage (GTDB taxonomy): Bacteria > Bacillota > Clostridia > Oscillospirales > Acutalibacteraceae > Caproiciproducens. Next base: position 14,999 of record JAAYUL010000132.1, read on the forward strand.
ATCCGTCGGATGGGGTCCGGCATCAGAAGGAGACAATCAAAATGCGCCGTCAAAGAAGTTTGGTTTGGAAAATGCTGTTCTCGATCGGAATATCCGTTGCGGTTATCTTCAGCGCGGCAGCCGCAGTCATCATCACCACCATGAAACAGTCGGTCGACCAGCTGAGCACCAGTGATCTGGCGTCCAGGTCGCAGGCGGCTGCCTGTGAAATCGACAGTTACTTTTCGAAATATGAAGAAATCGCCAGGCAAATGGCCGCGAGCTCCCAGTTTCAGGAGCTTTTTACAAAAACGACCCGCGGCACAAGCATTGTCAAGACCGACGGTTTCAGCGCAGTGAAAAAGACGCTGGTCAATGTGCAGAAGACCGACCCGGAAAATATTATCGTTTCGTGGGTCGCCGACATCGACTCCAGTCAGCTGACACAGTCCGACGGCTATACCTCCGCGGCCGACTGGAATGTGACAAAACGGCCCTGGTATGAAACCCTCGTCCAAAAGCAGGACGTGGTCATCACGGAGCCTTACCAGGATACGTCGACAAAAAAATGGATTGTCAGCGTGGTGGCGCCCGTTTATCAAACAGGGACCAAAACGCTGCTGGGCGTTACCAGCATCGATTTTTCCCTGGACAATCTCTACAAAATGGTGAGCGGATACAAGCTGGGGAGCACGGGATTTTATATGCTCACCACCGCTTCGGGGCAGTTTATTTATCATCCGGATCAAAAGCTTAAGGACACGAATGTTCAGGATGCCGATATGTCCGCCAACATCATCGAAGCGATCACGGGCAAAAAAACAGGCGCGATCACATACACCGCCATGGGGCAGACCAATTACGGATATGTTTCCTCCGTAGGCAATTCGGGCTGGACGGTTACCACGGGATTGCCGGAAAAGGAATTCAACAGCGCGCTGAACACCGTCTTGACTTCCATTTTCCTTATTTTTCTGGTTTCCCTTGTCCTGATGGCGCTGGTTATCATGCTGGTTTCCGGCAGTATCGTGCGTCCCCTGAAAAAGCTCAAGAATGTCGCGCAGAAAATAGCGGACGGGGACCTGAATGTACAGATCGACGTCAGGTCCAATGATGAAATCGGGCGGGTATCGGAAGCCTTCTCAAGGACCGTCGACCGGCTCAAGCAGTACATTGAATATATTGATGAGATTTCCGCGGCCCTGGACCAGATCGCACTGGGAAACCTGGCATTCCGTCTGCATTGTGAATACACGGGTGAATTTTCAAAGATCAAAACCGCCTTGGCCAATATTAAGAGTACGCTGACCCGGACGTTTTCAGAAATCGAAAAATCAGCGGATCAGGTTGCAAGCGGCTCCGACCAGGTTGCAAACGCGTCGCAGGCGCTGGCACAGGGCGCCACCGAGCAGGCAAGCGCCATTCAGCAGCTGTCCGCATCCATCACCGAAATAGCGGACCAGGTGAAAACCAATGCCGGCCACGCTTCCAATGCCAGCCGGCTGGCCGGCGAATCGTTTACCGAGGTGGAGCGCGGCAACGAGCATATGCAGCGCATGATGGCCGCGATGAATGAAATCAGCGAATCCTCCGGCGCGATCGGGAAAATCATCAAAACGATCGAGGATATCGCGTTCCAGACCAATATTCTGGCGCTGAACGCCGCGGTGGAGGCCGCGCGGGCCGGCGCCGCGGGCAAAGGCTTTGCGGTGGTGGCGGATGAAGTCAGAAATCTGGCAAGCAAATCCGCCGAAGCCGCCAAAAATACGACGTCGCTGATCCAAAGCTCCATCCGGTCGGTTGAAAACGGCACGAAGATTGCGCAGGAAACGGCGCAGTCGCTGAACGTGATTATTGACAGCACGAAGAAAACGACCGATCTGATCGGCAAAATTTCGGCCGCTACCGGCGAACAGGCGACCTCCATCCAGCAGGTGACACAGGGCGTCGACCAGATTTCGGCCGTGGTCCAGACCAATTCGGCCACTTCCGAGGAAAGCGCCGCTTCCAGCGAGGAGCTGAATTCACAGGCTCAGAACCTGAAAGAGCTTGTCCGTTATTTTAAGGTCGAGGATTCCGCTCAGGCGCCCCGCCCTGAGGAACCCGGAATGATCCGCTGACTGCCGCGCGGGGCGCGGGAAAGCCCGCGGTTTATTCCCGCATCAGCACCGCCCGGACCGGGGAGGCCTCGGCGCCCGCGAGAAAAAGGGGAAACGCCGCGAGGAGGTAGTCCCCCGGTTCCGCGCCGGAAAGGTCCAGCCCTTCCAGAATCACGATTTCCGCGCCGAGCAGTTCCCGGTGCGCGGCGAAGTCCCCGCCGCCCGGTTCAATCGACTGGGCGTCCGTTCCCACCAGCGTGACGCCCGCCTGCGCAAGGGCGAAGGCCGCGCTTTCCGAGAGAAACGCCTCACCTTCGCCTTTGATCAGGATCATTTTTTCGCAGCCCGGCAAAAGCCGGTCCATGTCGGCGCCGGTCAGAATCCCCCCGGCCTCCGCCACCGTGCAGCGGCCCAGAAAGCGGTACAGCTCCAGCTGTTCCACCGTTTTTCCGTCCTCGATAAAATGGCTGGGCGCGTCCACGTGCGTGGCGCTGTGACAGCATGTGTAAAATCCCGAAAGGTTGCAGTCGTCGCCCATGCCGATGCGCCGCACAAGCTCCCGGCGCGGAGCCGGGTCGCCCGGATAAACCGGCGCGGAAAACAGCTCGCGCGAAATATCAATCAGCTTCATTTCGCAAACTCCTCCCTGTCACGGGTCTTTTTCACGAATCCGCCAGCTGCGGCAGCAAAGCCGCGATCAGCTCGGCGGATTTGTGCGCTTCCTCGGCGGCGAACGCGGTGAAATCCACGCTTGCCTCTTCGTCGGCGTTGTCGGAAACGGCGCGGATGACCACAAAATCGATCCCGTTCACAAAGCAGACCTGGGCGATGCTCCCGCCCTCCATCTCGCAGGCGGAGGCGTCGAACTCCGCGGCAATCCGCTTCAGTGTTTCCGCGTCCGAAATGAACTGGTCGCCGGTCGCGATGATTCCCACATGGACCCGCCGGCCGTAAACGGCGGCGGCCGCACGCGCCGCCTTTTCCACCAGCTCCGGCGGGGAGGGGATCACCACCCGGTTCAGGCCGCTGATCATCCCTTTCGGCTCGCCGAGAGCGGAGGTGTCCATGTCGTGCTGCACCAGCCCGCGGGAAACCACAACGTCGCCGATATGCACGTCCCTGCCGATTCCGCCCGCCACGCCGACGTTGATCAGCACGCGGGGGCGATAAATCAAGACCATCGTCTGCGCGCAGACCGCGGCGGCGACCTTTCCCACGCCGCACTGCGCGACCACACATTCCAGCCCTTCAATTTTCCCGGTGTGGTAAGTGACCGAGCTGATGGTTTCCTCTTTCCGGTCCGTCATCATTTCCACAAGCCGTTCCACTTCCACCGCCATGGCACCGATAATTCCGATCAAATTTCCCATCTCCTGTTGCTTGATGTATTTCTGTTACTAAATTATAGGGGATGCGGCCGGTAAAAGCAAACGGAACTTTTTGTGCCCTGCCGCAGGAAGACCCGTAAAATCGCCCTGCGATTTCCGTTCCCTGTCGAATTGGAGAACCGGGAACATCAATAAAAAACCTCCGGACGATATCCAAAAGATCGTTCGGAGGTTAATACATAGCAGAAGATACGGACGGGATTATGTTTTTTTGTTGTTCCCGCTGCCTTTTTCCGACGCTGTCCCTGCGCCGGACTGGGTCTGTGTTCCGGTTTGCGTCATAGACTGGGTCTGGGACTGTGTGCGGGTTTGCGTTTGTGTTTCGGACTGGGTCTGGGACTGTGTGCGGGTCTGCGTCTGCGTGCCGGTCTGGGCCTGGGACTGTGTGCGGGTCTGGGCCTGTGTGCCGGACTGGGTCTGGGACTGTACGCGCGATTGAGTCTGCGCTTTGGACCGGGCCTGAGATTTTTCCTGTGCCTGAGATTGCGACTGCGCCTGAGATTGCGACTGCGCCGTCGAGCTCGCGTTTGCACTGCTGCCCGCGGTCGCTTTCTGGCTCTTTTTCGCATTCTGAATCGCCTTCATAATCTCCTTGACCGGTTTATTCAGCCATTCCTGAATATCGATATCGGCGTTGCCCTCGCTTGCCTGCAGCTTCTGCACCAGATTCAGCTTGCCGGGGGTCGTGTTCAGCTTGCGGGCTTCCTGAACCCGTTCATAGCCCACGCCTTCCGCTTCGACTTCAACCGGGTTCGGCGCGTCGGCTACGGCATTTTCCGCAACGTTTTTCAGTTCCTGCGCGAGGTCGCCCGCTTTGTTCTGATCGTTGTTGGAAGCCGCGATGACGATTCCGCCCGGCTCCTGTCCGCTGAAATAGCCCGCGGATTCAATCTGCTTCACGGTCTCCTGGACCGCCTGCTCAATGGATTTGTTTTTCAGCTTCAGATTCTGAAGGATCTTTTCTCCGTCGCCGTTTACCGCGTGTGCCTCAAGGACACGGTCGAAGCGGTTTACGGAATATTCGATGGATGGGTTGACATCCAGACTGACTTCGGAGTAAGGGGTAAAATACGCCCAAGCGGTCGTGCCGGCCATTACAACAATTGCCGCCGCCGAAGCGGCCATGGCGGCAAGCTTTGCTTTTTTGGTCATCGTTCTTTTCAACGCAATCACCTGTCCAATCGCATAGTTGTTGTTTTTTGTTTTGATGATGCGACCGTCGTCGGTCAGAGCCGCAGCCTTGTCGTTTCGGATTTCCACAATCACTGCTTTCATTTGCTCAGCTCCTCTCGAACAAATCGCATGTAATCGGCGAGGAAGGGATAATCGCCGGCCATTATCTCCGCCGCCGCTATTATATACTTTCGATGACGCTCCAGGATTTTTCGGGGTACCCCGGTATTTTTTTCAAGGGTTTTCAGCGGAAGTGTTTTCGAAGCGCGCATTTCACCCGTCAGAATCGGGCTGCGGACAATACAGGCGACCGCTTTGGCGCAGGATTTTTTTGTTTTCCGGGCTTTCGGGGAACAATCGGCAAGATCGAAAAAAGAAAAGCCGTAGGAAAGAAAAATCTGATTCGCCGATTCGATTTCGGCTTTCAGCGAATCGCCCGGCTCCCGCTGCGCCTGCCGCAGCACGGCGGCCTGCGTTTCGTAATCTTCCTCGCCTTCCTCCGGGTCGGAATCCAGCACGCCCGGGCTGACCGGGTATTCCGCGCTGTGGCGGGACTCGGCGCGCAGGTAATCCACAAGCCTGCGGCGGATCACCATGCGGGCAAAACCGGAAAAACCGCCTTTGTCAGGCGAGTAATCCTTTAAAGCCTGTGAAAAAGCCAAAAGCGCCACGGACCATTCGTCGTCGCTTCTGGTAATGTAACGGTGGACCGTGCCGGATGCGCATTTTAAAATAAACGGCTCGTTCAGCCGGATGAATTCCTCCGCCTTGCGCGGGTCTTCTGCGGATTCAATCGCCAATGCATCCATCTCGTTCAATCCGGTTTTCCTCCCTTTCCAAACTTCTGCGGAAGCAGAAATCTGCTTCCTTCCGTTATCGTTATCGTTCCGTCTTTGGTTTTCGTTAGTGTCCGGCAAAAGCCGCGCATCCGTTTCCATGCAGAAATGGAACGCTTTGGAAACCAGTATATTACCGCGGGCATAAAAAGGCAACCGCGGATTTTCCGGAAATATTTCCCGCCCGGTGCGCAACAGGCGGGAAATCCGCGCCGGGAAAAACGGAAGCCGGGTTGTGTTTGTAAAGAATTTGCAGGAAAAAGTTTTAATCCTTCATTTTCCACGAATATTTTTTAAGAATTCGGCTTGAAATCCTTTTATTATTATGGTATGATTTTTTTTGTCGAATTGGCAATGGGGCCGGCGATTACCTGAATCAGGTGATTGCGGGCTTTTTTTCTGTGCATTTGGGAAAACAGAAGGCGCCTTTGTTTTCAGCAGCCGGAAATTGCCGAAATGAATGGAGGTATCATGCATGAATCACGGCGATATTGCGTGGATGCTGGTGTGTTCGGCACTTGTTCTGCTGATGACGCCTGGTCTTTCCTTTTTCTACGCCGGGCTGACAAAACGTAAAAATTCCGTCAATACCATTCTGTCCTGCGCGTTTACGCTTGGGCTTGCTTCCGTGCTGTGGGTGCTGTTCGGTTTTTCCCTTTCCTTCAGCGGGGACATCGGCGGGGTGATCGGAAACTTCAACTGGGCGGGCATGAATTTCAACGGCCTGACCGACAAAACCCTGCCGTACCCCAACACGCTCTCTTTTGCGATTTTTCAGATGATGTTTTCCATTATTACCCCTTCCCTGATCGTGGGGGCCATTGTGGAAAGAATGCGCTTTTCCTCACTTTTTCTCTTTGTGTCGGTATGGCTTGTGATTGTGTATTATCCCATGGCCCACATGGTGTGGGGCGGCGGGTTCCTGATGCAGCTGGGCGCGGTCGATTTTGCCGGCGGCAACGTGGTGCACATCACCTCCGGCATCAGCGCGCTGGTGCTTGCCATTGTTCTGGGCAGCCGCAAGCATTACGGTAAAATTTCGTATCATCCGCACAATGTTCCGTTTGTATTTCTGGGCGCCGCGCTGCTGTGGTTCGGCTGGTTCGGCTTTAACGGCGGAAGCGCCGGGGCCGCCAACGAGCTGGCGGTGCACGCCTGCATGACCACGAACACCTCGGCCGCGGCCGCCATGCTTTCCTGGATGCTGATTGAAAAAGTCAAAAACGGAAAGCCGACTCTTGTGGGCGCTTCCACCGGCCTTGTGGTCGGCCTCGTGGCGATCACGCACGGTTCCGGTTTTGTGCCGGTTTGGGCGTCGCTTTTGATCGGGGCGCTTGCCAGCCCGATTTCCTTTTTCTTCATTTCGGTGGTCAAGGCGAAATTCGGTTATGACGACGCGCTCGATGTGTTCGGCTGCCACGGCGTGGGCGGCATTTGGGGCGGTATTGCCACGGGTCTGTTCACGCAGTCTTCCATTAACCCCACGGCAAAGTGGAACGGGCTGTTTTTCGGCAGCTGGGAGCTGTTTGCCCGCGAACTGGCGGCGATTGGCGTCGCGGTTGCGGTCGCGGTGGCCGGAACGCTGATTGCGGTTGCGGTCGCGAAGCGGTTCACCGGAGCGATCCGCGTTTCCCGGAAGGATGAGGAAACCGGGCTTGACATTTCCGAGCACGGCGAACCGGCATACCCCGCCTTCAACGGGATGGACTGATTCCTTTTTAGGATGGAAGGAGCCTTAACATGAAAAAAATCGAAGCGATTATCCGCCCGGAGCAGATCGAAGACGTGAAGGAGGCGCTGCGCCCCCTGAACCTGAACGGAATCAGCATTACGCAGATCATGGGTTCCGGCTGCCAGCGCGGATGGAAGGAGTTTATCCGCGGCACGGAGGTGGATATCAACTTTCTTCCGAAGATCAAGGTTGAACTGGTGGTCGCCGATTCTCACGCGGAGGAAATCATCCGCATTATTATGGAAACGGCGCAGACCGGGGAAATCGGCGACGGGAAAATCTTTATTTCGGAAATATCGGATGCGATCCGCATCCGCACGGGCGAGCGCGGCGACGCCGCGATCGACTGACAGACTGACAAATGCGAAGAGCGCAAACCGCGTTTTCCGGACAGACAGGGCGCCATGGGCTGAAAAAACCCATGGTGCCCTGTTTGTCCGGTATTTGACTTGCCTTTGCGGGATTGCTATAATGGATACTGATTTAAGACGGGTCGCGACCGCCGTTTCTTACATGGCTTTCGCCGCGCTGTTTTTGGAAGGGGCGGGATGAATGAAATTTGCAAAGAAATCGGATTTCATCGCGCTTGCCGTTCTGCTGCTTGTCTGTGACGGCGCGTGGTTTGGGTACCGGCAGTATTTCGGCCGGCAGGGGACCGCCGCGGAGATTTACTATCAGTCGAAGCTGGTGGAGACCGTGGACCTGACGCGCGGCGTGGAAAAGCGGTTTTCCATTCCACAGAATAAAAACGTGGTGTTTCATCTTTACCGCGATGGAAGCATCTGCTTCGAGGAATCCGACTGCCCGGACAAAATCTGCATCCGCGCGGGCAGGCTCCGCGCCGTGGGCGAAAGCGCGGCGTGCTTGCCGAATCAGATCGTGCTGAAAATTGTCGCGAAGGGAAGCGGCGGCGCGGACGATATCGATATGGTCGCGGGCTGACCGGAGAAGGTGCGTTATGGAACAGGGCAGGGACCCGAAAAAAAACGGGCGGGCGGAAATATCAGAAAAAATCCGGCGCATGGCGCTGATGGGCCTGCTGTTTGCCATGGCGCTGGTGCTTGCCGCCGTGGAAAACCAGATTCAGATCCCCGTGTCCGTGCCGGGCGTAAAGCTGGGCCTTTCCAACATCGTGGTGATGTACTCCCTTTTTTTCGTGGAAAAAAGGGGTGCGGTTCTGCTCGCGGTGCTGAAAGCCCTGTTTGTTTTTCTGACGCGCGGCGCGGTCGCCGCATTTCTGAGCCTGTGCGGCGGACTGCTGTCCGTTTTGGCCATGGCGGTGTGCCTCTGGATTTTTAAGGAAAAAATCTCTTATTTCATGGTCAGCGTGATCGGCGCCGTTTGTCACAACGCGGGGCAGGTTCTTGCGATTTCACTGATTTACACCAATATTTCGCTGCTGGTGTATTTTCCGCTGCTCCTGATTTCCGGCATCGCGGCCGGAGCGGCCACTTCTGTCCTTCTGCGCGTGACGATGCCGGCGCTGAAAAGGATTGGACCCGGCAAGCCGTAATACACCGACTGGAAAAGAGGCGCGGGGCGAATTTCGCCCCGCGCCTTCCTTTTATTCCCGGTAAGCGCCGCGAAGCAGCGCGATTTCCTCCGCGTAGCCGGCAAGGTCGTTGGGGGTTTCCAGATAAAAGGGGAGATCCCGCAGCGCAGGATGGTTGATGATGCGGGCCATGGCCTCCAGGCCGATGCTGCCCCGCCCGATTTTCTGGTGGCGGTCCTTGTGGCTGCCTATGGGATTCATACTGTCGTTCAGGTGGACGGCGCGCAGACGGGAAAGGCCGATGACCCGGTCGAATTCCGCAAGCACCTCGTCCAGACGGTTTACAATATCGTAACCCGCGTCGTAAACATGGCAGGTGTCGAGGCACACGCCCATTTTTTCCTTCAGGGAAACGCGGTCCAGAATTGCGCGCAGCTCCTCGAACGTGCGGCCCACTTCGCTGCCCTTGCCCGCCATGGTTTCGAGCAGGACGGCGGTGTTCTGTTCCGGCTTCAAAATGGCGTTCAGCGCGGCGGCGATCTGTTCTATGCCGGTTTCCGCGCCCTGCCCGGTGTGGCTGCCGGGGTGAAAATTGTAAAGATTGCCCGGCAGGTATTCCATGCGCGCAAGGTCGTCCGCCATGGTGAGCAGAGCAAACTCGCGCGTGTGCGCGTCGGCGGAGCAGGCGTTCAGCGTGTAGGGCGCGTGCGCCAGAAGAGCGGCGAAACGGTGCTCCGCGGTGAGCTCCCGCAGCGCTTCGGCGTCCTGCGGGTCGATTTTTTTCGCCTTGCTGCCGCGCGGGTTGCGGGTAAAAAACTGAAAGGTGTTCGCGTTTATTTTCAGAGCGTCCTTCCCCATGGCGAGAAAGCCCTTTGCCGAGGAAAGATGGCATCCGATGTTCAGCATGAATTTGCCCTCCGTTCTTATTGATGTTGTCCGGTCGAATGAAAGCGCGGGCCGCTTGTCCGTTTGCGGGGAAAAGAGCCCGCCGCGGCTGTCGTTTTCCGAATATGACCATAGCATAAAACCGCGCGCAATACAAGGGCGTCCGTATTTTCCCGCATGTTTTCCCCGTTTCCGCAATAAGAATGAATCAGGATGAAAAAAATGAAACGGAGGTGGTTCAATGCGCACGCTTCGGCAGGGAATGCGGGGAAACGACGTGATGGAAATCCAGTCCCTCCTGAAAAGGATGGGGTACAAAATCACGCGGGTCGACGGGACTTTCGGCCCGGAAACAAGGGACGCGGTTGCCGCTTTCCAGAGCCGGTTCGGTCTGATGCCCGACGGCGTGATCGGCCCGAAAACCTGGGCGGTCCTTCAGCGCCTTTTGTACGGCTACGATTTTTACGTGATCCGCCCGGGCGACACCTTTTATACCGTTGCCCGAAAGTACGGCACAAGGCCCGAGCTGGTTCAGGCCGCGAACCCGGACCAGAATCCGCAGCAGCTGATGGTGGGCCAGCGGATGATTGTGCCGTACGATACGGCGGTGGTGCCGACCGACGTCAACTACACCTATGAAATTCTGGAGCGGAACATGCAGGGCCTGAAGGCGCGGTTTCCGTTCCTGGAAACCGGCAGCGCGGGCAGCAGCGTGCTGGGGCGCAGCCTGCTTTACCTGCGGCTCGGCACGGGGCCGAACCGGGTCTTCTACAACGGCTCGCATCATGCGCTGGAGTGGATTACCTCGCCGCTGCTCATGAAGTTCGCGGAAAATTTCCTCAACGCCTACCTGCTGGGGAAAACGATGCCCGGCGGGTTTAACCCGAGGGAAATCTGGGAAAAGAGCAGCGTTTATCTGGTTCCCATGGTGAACCCGGACGGCGTCGACCTGGTGCTCAACGGCCTGCGGCCCGAAAATCCCTATTACGGGGACCTGATCCGCTGGAACAACGGGAGCGACGATTTTTCCACGTACTGGGAGGCCAACAACCGCGGCGTCGACCTGAACCACAATTACAACGCGGCGTGGGAGCAGTCCAAACAGGCCGAGGAGGAATACGGGATCACGGGGCCGGGACCCACGCGGTATTCCGGCCCTTACCCCGAATCGGAGCCGGAAACGCGGGCGATGGTGCGGTTTACCCGGAAGCATGACTTCCGGCTTGTCATGGCGTACCACAGCCAGGGAGAGGTGATTTACTGGAACTTTATGGATCTGGCGCCGCCGGAGGGAAAGATCATCGGGGAACAGCTTTCACGCCTGAGCGGCTACCGGCTTGACCAGACCACGGGGATCGCCTCTTACGCCGGGTACAAGGACTGGTTTATTCAGGAATACCGCAGGCCGGGCTATACCGTCGAGGTCGGGCTGGGAAAGAACCCGCTTCCCATTTCCCAGTTCGATCAAATCTACGCCGACAATATCGAAATGCTGCTGTATGCGGCGACGGTGTAGGAAGGGTTTTTCTGCGGAATGCAGATACTTTGACCGCGGGCCGAAAAACCGCCAGGCGCGGCAATTGCCAATATTTGTTCATTGAATCGCTTTCCCGCACAATGCTACCATTTAGGAAAAAGAAATGGAGTGGTATTGTGTGGGAAAGTTTCATCTCAACCTGAAAATTGCGGCGGCGGCGCTTTGTCTTGCGCTGCTCACTTCCTGCGCGGCCGCCGCGGAAACCGTACAGCCGCCGCCTCCCGCAGACAACTCTCCGGTTGTGACCGCGGGCGGTGTGCAGACGGCTCCGGATTCCAACGGGGAAACGGGGAGCGGGAAGGCTTCCGGGACGAATCCGTCGTCCGCTGAAAATCCGGATTCGTCGAACGGCGGTTCGCCGTCCGTTTTCTCCCGGCTTTCCGGGTCGAGAACGGCGTCTTCCTCGGGAACAAATCCCGCCGCGCTTTCCGGTGCCACTTCCAGCTCCGGTTCTTCGTCCGCGCCGCCGGCCGCATCTTCGGCGGCGGCCGCCTCTTCCTCCGGATTCTCCTCTTCTTCGTCTTCTTCCCCGTCCGTGACGGGATCTTCCGCTTTTGTAAAGTCTTCTTCTTCCGCGGCGGTTTCGCCGCCGTTTTCCCACCCCGCCAAAGTGACGGCGGCATATTACGGCGGATGGTCGGCTTATTCCGGGTTCACCCCGGACAAAATCAGCGGCTCCAGCCTGGATATCCTGCACTATGCCTTCGCGGAAATCAGCGCGGACCTGCGGGTGGTTCCGTCGGACCCGTACATAGACGGCAAAAATTTCACGCTCCTGAAGTCGCTGAAAAGCAGATACCCCGGTCTTCGCACCGTGATTTCCATCGGCGGCTGGAGCGATTCCCGGTATTTTTCGGACGCGGCGCTCACATCGTCCTCCCGCGCGTCGTTTGCCGAAAGCGCGGTGAGCTTTATGAAGGCCAACGGATTCGACGGGATCGACATCGACTGGGAGTACCCCACCGGGGGCGGCCTTTCGTCCAATGTGACCCGGCCGGAGGACAAGACCAATTTCGGCCTCCTGCTCGGCGCGCTGCGCGTCAGGCTGGACGCACAGGGCGCGCGGGACAACAAGCACTACATTCTTTCCTTCGCGGGCGGCGCGGGCAGCGGCTATGCCGCGGGCGTGGGGCTTGCGGAGATTGCGAAAACGGTGGATTACGGCATCATCATGACGTATGACCTTCATGGAAATTGGGACGCGTACACGGACTTCAACGCGCCCCTTTACACCCCCGAGGGTCAGTCGCCGCAGGATCGGACGAGCGTGGATGATTCGGTGCGCGCGTGGCTGAACCACGGGTTCCCGGCGGGCAAGCTGATGATGGGCGTTCCGTTTTACGGGTATGCGTATCAGGGGGTTTCCTCCGCGGACAACGGCCTTTGGCAGCGGTTTTCCACCGGACGGGCGGTCGGATTCGACTCCATCCGCTCCAATTATCTTTCCAACGGTGCCTGCCGCGTTTTCTTCCATTCCACCGCGCAGGTGCCGTGGCTTTACGGGAATTCCGTGTTTGTCAGCTACGATGATGAAGCGTCCATTCGCAGAAAGGCGCAGTACGCCGTTTCCAAGGGGCTGCTGGGCGTGGGCGCGTGGGAGCTCGGGTTTGACAAAAACGCGGTTCTGCTCCGCACGGTCAAAAGCGCGCTCGGATGAAAGCGCGCTTCCCGGCGGCGCGGCCCCGGCCCGGACAAGGGGTGACTGAAAATTGCGAAAGGCTTTGGCCCGGCGCGCGGCTTTGCCGCGTTTTGTTACAGAATTGGTACTGTTTTTTTATCTTTTCTATGTTATAATTAATAATCAATGCAAATGGAGAGGTTGTGGATTATGAAGCTTAGAGCATTGGCGGCGGCGCTGCTGCTTTCCGTGCTGCTTTCCGGCTGTTCGTTCGTCGGGCTCGACGCGGAAACGCTGATGCAGCCGCCGCAGCCTACCGGGGAAAAGGCGGACATTCACGCCCTGCTGGAAAGCAAGACCGGCGGGAAAATGACGCTCAAATATCCGCGCACCGGGGATTACCGCTCGGCCATCATCACCCATGACATCTGCGGCGACAAGACCGAGGAGGCGATCGCCATCTTTCAGAAGGGCGACGAATCCACCGGCACGGATATCATGTTTATGGAAAAAGACGGAAAATGGAAAGACATCGGTTTTTTCAGCAATCCGGCCACGCAGGTGGACCGGGTCTGTTTCGGCGACCTGAACGGAGACGGAAAGGATGAGGTCGTGGTCGGCTGGGGCAACAGCCTGAACAGCACCAGCTCCATCTGCGCCTATGATTACGCGAACGGGAAAATGAACGAAATCAAGCTGGACAAGCTGGAGCAGAATTATACCGAAATGGAGGTCATGGATTTTACCGGCGACGGAAAGAGCGAGATTTTTACCGCGAATGTGAGCACGGGGGACAGTCAGCCCGCGCTGGCCAGGCTGTACCGCCTGAACGACAACGCGTTTGAAATGATCGGCTCCTGCCGGCTCGACGGCAAGGTGAGCAAATACGCCTCGGTCCAGGCCGGGCTGATCAACACCAAGCAGAAGGGGGTCGTGCTGGACGGCATTCGCAGCGCCAATCAGCTCGTTACGGAGCTGATTTACTGGAACGCGAAGACAAAGTCCCTTCAGTCTCCGTTTTACGACCCTGCGACGCAGAGCGTCACCTACACCGTCCGGCCCACCCAGGTGGTGTCGCAGGACATCAACAACGATAAAATCATCGAGATCCCCATGGTCAGCCTGCTGCCGGGCTACGACGACGTAGCCACGGAGGACGCGGCCTATGTTACGAACTGGAACCGGTACGACACCGCCAACAACACGCTGGTCCGCGTGATGAGCATGGTGCTGGATTCGTCCGACGGCTACTGGTTTTTAGTACCCGACCTGTGGCGCGATAAGATCACCACCAAAACAGACACGGCCACGCGCACGCTGACCTTTTACGAGTGGAATTCCTCCTCCAAAAAGGCGGGGGGGTCCATCGGCGCGCCGCTGCTGAAGCTGCAGGTCTTTTCCGAAAAAGAGTGGGACAGCGGGACCGGTACCGCCGGCTTTTTCAAAATCATGGATTCGGACAGCCTGGTGTTCGCGGCAAGCTGCCCTTCGCCGAGTAATCCGCTTTCCCTGAGCGCAAACGATGTAAAAGACAGTTTTGAACTGATCCAGCCGGATTAATGCAAGAAATGACGGAGGAACGGATATGAAAAAAGTTCTTGTTGCCGAAGATGAGCAGGCAATTCGAGAATTCGTTGTCATCAACCTGAAGCGGGCGGGTTATGACTGCTATGAGGCGGAAAACGGCGAGGAGGCGCTTGCGGTTTACAGCCGGGAAGGGGGCGACATCGACGTTGCCGTGCTCGATATCATGATGCCGGGGCGGTATGACGGCTTTGCCGTCTGCAAGGAGCTGCGCCAGAAAAACGGTTCCATCGGGATCATCCTTCTGACCGCGCGCACGCAGGAAATGGATAAAATCAGCGGCCTGATGATGGGCGCGGACGATTACGTGACGAAGCCGTTCAGCCCCAGCGAGCTGGTGGCCAGGGTGGACGCGGTTTACCGCAGGGTCGCGCTGGAGCAGATGCGGGACGAAAACAATTTCAAGGAGGAAATCCGTTCCGGCAATTTTGTCCTGAACCTGCGCAACCGCACCCTGATGAAGGACGGCGCGCCCATTGAGCTGACGCAGGTCGAGTTTCAAATCATGGAATACTTCTTTTCAAGCCCTACCACGGCGCTTGACCGCACGGACATTTTAAAGCACGTGTGGGGCGACACGTATGTGGGAGAGGAAAAAATCGTGGACGTGAATATCCGCCGTCTGCGCATGAAAATAGAGGACGAGCCGTCGAACCCGCGGCACATCGTCACGGTCTGGGGCCTGGGCTATAAATGGGAGGCGTGAACCCCGGCCGAAGGAATCGGAAGATTGCAATGCGGAAAGAAGAAAGGGAGGGAAAAGCGGGATGAAACTGAAGGGCATCGCCCGGCGCTGGCTGCTGAACAGCCTCGGCGTAATCCTGATCATATTGGTCACGCTGATTCTTACCCTTTCGTTTGTCGTGCGCGGATATATTTACAACGGGATTCAGCAGGCTATCAACGGCCGTTCCGGCGAGCTGACCAATGTGTTTTCGGATTACGGCCGGAAATCGCCGAAGGAATTCAGCACCGCCGCGCGCAACTACGTGGAAAATTTTCCCGATAAGGAAAGCATGGAGCTGATGGTGTTCAATTCCAACGGAAAAATCATCATCACCTCCATCGGCTTCGCGCCCGATCAGTCCCAGCCGATGCCCGACTACAGCATGGCCAAAGAGAGTACGGACGGCTACGGCACATGGACGGGGCGCCTGACCAGCGGGGAAAAGGTGATGGCCGTCACGCGCGTTATGCGCGACGATTCCGGCAGGTTTATGGGCGCGGTGCGCTATGTGGTTTCGCTGTCGCAGGCGGACAAGCAGGTGTTTCTGGTGGTCGGCGCGCTGGTGCTCGCGGGGCTGCTGATCATCTTTTTCGTCATCATTTCCAGCTATTACTTCATGAAATCCATCATCACGCCGATCAAGGAGATCGGCGCGACGGCCAAGCGGATCGCGCAGGGCGATTTCAAGGCGCGCATCCGCAAGGTGAACGACGACGAGGTCGGCCAGCTTTGCGACACCATCAACGATATGGCGGTCGAGCTGGGCGCGGCGGAAAAAATGAAGAACGATTTTATTTCCTCCGTTTCGCACGAGCTGCGCACGCCGCTCACCGCCATCAAAGGCTGGGCGGAAACCATGCAGAGCGGCGGCATCAGCGAGGAAATGCAGGAGCGCGGCATGCGCATCATCATTCACGAATCGGAACGCCTTTCCGGCATTGTGGAGGAGCTGCTGGATTTTTCCCGCATGCAGAGCGGCCGCATGACCCTTACCATGGACAAGATCGACATTCTGGCCGAGCTGGGCGAAGCGGTTTACATGTTCAGCGAGCGCGCGAAGGATGAGCATAAATTCCTGCTTTACGAAGAGCCGGCCATGCTGTCCCCCGTTCTGGGCGACATCAACCGGCTGCGGCAGGTTTTTGTCAATGTGATCGACAACGCGCTGAAATACACGGCGGAGGGCGGCACCATCAGCGTGACCGCCTCGGAGTCGGGCGGCCTGATCCGCGTCGTTATCAGCGACAACGGATGCGGCATCCCGGCGCGGCACCTGCCGAATGTCAAAAAGAAATTCTACAAGGCCAACCAGACCATCCGCGGGTCCGGCATCGGCCTTGCGCTCGCGGATGAAATCATGGCGCTGCATTCCGGCAGGCTCGAAATCGAAAGCCAGGAAAATATCGGAACGGTCGTCACCATTGTAATCCCGGCGCTGAAAAAGGAACTTCCCGCGAAATCCGAGGGACAGGAAGACGAAGAAAGGAACACCGAAATCAATGGGTAGAGAACGAACAAAATGCATCACCTCCATCGGCGGGCAGGCCCTTGTGGAGGGAATCCTGATGCGCGGCCCGAAAAAAACGAGCGTTGCCGTGCGCCAGAACGACGGCACCATTGTCATGGAAGAAATGAAAACCGAAATGCTCGGCGACAAATACCGGGCGATGAAGCTGCCGATCCTGCGCGGGATCGGCGCGCTGTACGACTCGCTCAGCACCGGCTACCGCGCGCTTTCCTATTCGGTGGACAAGGCGGGCGTCGACGACGGGGAGCCTTCCAAATTCGACCTTTGGCTGGAGAGAAAATTCGGCGATAAAATCATGGGGGTCATTATGGGCGCGGGCACCGTTCTGGGCTTTGCGGTGGCGGTCGTGCTGTTTTTTATTCTTCCCACCTATTTGTTCAACCTTTTGCAGAGCGCTGTCGCCGGGGACTGGATCGCGCCGTGGCGCACGGTTTTCGAGGGCGTTCTGCGCATTGCGATTTTTGTGGTGTACATCCTGATCAGCTCGCGCATGCCGGAAATCCACCGTTTGTTCCAGTACCACGGCGCGGAACATAAAACGATTTTCTGCTATGAGAACAACGAGGAGCTCACCGTGGAAAACGTGCGCCGGCATATCCGGTTTCACCCCCGGTGCGGCACCAGCTTTATTGTGATTATGCTGCTGATCGGCATTCTGATCGGCTTTTTCATTCCGTTCGGCAATCCGTTCCTGCGCACGGCGGTCAAAATCCTGTGCATTCCGCTCGTGGTGGGTCTCGGCTATGAGCTCATCCGCCTCTGCGGGCGGAATGACAACGCGCTAACCCGCATTGTCGCCGCCCCGGGGCTTTGGGTGCAGCGCATTACCACCAAGGAACCGGACGACAGCATGATCGAGGTCGCGATCGAAGCGATGAAAGCGGTCATTCCGGAGAACGGGGAGGACAAGATCGCGCTTCCCAAAAACGAACAGCCGTGACGCTGGGGGAAGCTTACCGCCGGGGCAGGCGCGTTTTGGAGCGGGCCGGTGTGGAGTCGCCCGGCTTTGACGCGGACTGCCTGTTCCGGAAATCGTTCGGCCTTGACCGCCAGTCCAGGGTCATGAAAAGCGGGGAACCCGCGCCGCAGGAACAGGCGCGGCGGTATGAGGGCATGGCCGCGGAGCGCGCGGCGGGCAGGCCGCTCCAGTATATTCTGGGGAAATGGCCTTTTTTCGGCATGGAGCTTTGCGTGGGCGAGGGCGTGCTGATTCCGCGCGAGGAGACCGAGCTGCTGGTTTCCACGGCGGCGGAGCTGCTGCGGGGCGCCGAAAACCCGAAGATCGCCGATCTCTGCGCCGGCACGGGCGCGGTCGGGCTGGGGCTGGCCTCTCTGTTTCCCGGCGCGCGGGTGGCCGCCGTCGAGCGGTATGAGGACGCGTTCCGCTATTTGGAGCGGAATATCCGCGAGACCGGATTTTCCAATGTGGAACCGGTCCGCCTCGACGTTCTTCTGCCGGAAAGCGCGCGCCGGTTCCCAAATCTGGACGCGGTTGTTTCCAACCCGCCTTATGTGGAGGCGGGCGACCTTCCCGCCCTTCAGCCGGAGGTGCGGCGCGAGCCGGCCACGGCGCTGGACGGCGGCGCGGACGGCCTGCTGTTTTACCGCGCGATTGCCCGGTACTGGCTGCCGAACCTGAAGCCGGGCGGCGTGGCTGCCGTGGAGGTTGGGGAATATCAAGCCGAAGCGGTGGCCGGGCTGTTCCGGGCGGCGGGAATCGGGTCGCTTCGCATCCCGCGTGATTTCAACGGAATTGCGCGTGTTGTGGCGGGCGTCCGGCAAAAAGGTTAAACATTTGTTCGGAAATTTGCTCCGTTCTATTGATTTTACCGTTGAAATCGGATATAATTTGAGTATTCATGCAGAGGCCGGCCGCAGCTCGGCCGGCCCAGGCTGTCGATCCAGTCGCGCAAACGCAAAACCGCGCCGCAATTTTGCCCGCCGCGTTGGCTGCGCCTGCAAATACCGGTTACATACGGCGGGGATGCTTCCCCGTTTGCAGGCTTGCCGCTTTGCCCTGCGCGTTCTCGACGCCTGATCGTTTTTCGACAGTCCCCGCCTGCCGCAGCACGGCCGGCGGAAATACCGGGGGGATCAGAAAATGGCAACGGACAGAAACAAGGCGCTTGAAACGGCGCTGATGCAGATTGAAAAGCAGTTCGGCAAGGGCGCGGTCATGCGTTTGGGCCAGAACGAGGCCATGCATGTGGAGGCAATCCCGACCGGTTCGCTTTCACTGGACCTTGCGCTTGGAATCGGCGGCCTTCCGCGCGGAAGGATCGCCGAAATTTACGGGCCGGAAAGCTCCGGCAAAACCACCCTTGCGCTGCACTGTATTGCGCAGGGGCAGAAAAACGGCGGAAACGCCGCGTTTATCGACGTGGAACACGCCCTTGACCCGGTGTACGCCCGCGCTTTGGGCGTGGATGTGGATTCCCTGCTGGTTTCCCAGCCGGACACCGGCGAGCAGGCGCTCGAAATCACGGAGGCGCTTGTCCGCTCCGGCGCGATCGACGTGATCGTCATCGACTCGGTCGCGGCTCTGGTGCCCCGCGCGGAAATTGAGGGCGAGATGGGCGACAGCCACGTCGGCCTGCAGGCACGGCTCATGAGCCAGGCGCTGCGCAAGCTGGCGGGCGCGATTTCCAAATCGAACTGCGTGGCGATTTTCATCAACCAGCTGCGCGAAAAGGTCGGCGTCATGTACGGCAGCCCCGAAGTGACCCCCGGCGGCCGCGCGCTGAAATTTTACGCCTCCGTGCGCATCGACATCCGCAAAATCGAAACCCTGAAAAACGGCACCGAACAGATCGGCTCGCGCACGCGGGCCAAGGTGGTCAAAAATAAAATCGCCCCGCCGTTCCGCGAAGCGGAATTCGACGTGATGTACGGTCAGGGCATTTCGCGCGAAGGCGAGCTGCTCGACCTTGCCGTCAAGCTCGACGTCATTCAGAAGAGCGGCGCGTGGTTCTCGTACAAGGAGACCCGCCTGGGGCAGGGCCGCGACAACGCGAAGAAATTTCTTGCCGAAAACCCGGAAACCGCCGCGGAAGTGGAAGCTCAGGTCAAGCAGAACGTCGGCAGGCTTTTCACAAAGCCCTCCGGCGGCAAGGCGGCAAAGCCGGTCGAGGTGGAAGCTCCCGCAGCCGCCCCGGCGCGTGCGCCGGGGCGCGGCAAGACCGCGGATATCGACATTTCCGCGGATGACTGACCGTGCTGATTACGGCGGTGGAACCCCGCAGGAAAAAATGTTCCGCGCTGTTTCTGGACGGCGAATTCGCCGTGAACCTTGACACCGAGACGCTGGTCAAATCCGGGTTCCGGCCCGGCATGGAGCTGGACGACGGGGAGCTGCACGCGCTGATTCAGGAAAGCGACAGCCGGCGCGCTTATGAAAAGGCGCTTTACCTGCTGGAGTACCGCAGCCATTCCCAAAAGGAGCTGGCGGACAAGATTAGCCGCACCGCCCCGCGGGAAGCCGCCGAGCGCGCGGCGGCGCGCATGGCGGAGCTCGGGCTGGTCGACGACGGGGAATACGCGCGCGGCCTTGCGGCGCAGCTGCTGCAGCGCAAGGGCTTTTCCGCTTCCCGCGCGCGGCGGGAGCTGCTGCAAAAGGGGATCGACCCGGAGCTTGCGCAGCAGGTGGTTCAAGAGCTTTGCCCCGACCCGGCGGAAAAAATCCGGGAGATTATCGAGCGGAAATACATCCGTTCACTGGGCGATGAAAAGGGACGCCGCCGGACGGCGGCCGCGCTGCAGCGGCTCGGCTACCGGTGGGAGGATATCCGCTCCGCCCTGAACGAATTGATAAATGAGGACGAATAAATGGCATATCGTGTAGGAATGGTGAGCCTCGGCTGCGCCAAAAACCAGGTGGACGCCGAAATGATGATGGCGGCGCTCAGAAGCGCGGGCTACCGGCTGGAAAACGACCCCGCCGATGCCGACGCGGTCATTGTGAATACCTGCGGGTTTATCGACGCGGCGAAAAAGGAATCGATTGAAGAAATTCTGGAGCTCGCGCGCCTGAAGGCCGAAGGGAAAATCAAGGCGATTGTGGTGACCGGCTGCATGGCCGAGCGTTACCGCGGGGAAATACGCAAGGAGCTGCCCGAGGTGGACGCCGTCGCCGGAATCGGGGCGGACAGCGACATTGCCGCGATTGTGGGGAAGGCGCTGGCCGGGGAAAAACCGGAGCTGTTTCCGGAAAAAACGCTGCTTCCGCTCTGCGGCGAGCGCATTCTTTCCACGCCGCGCTACTTCGCGTACCTGAAAATCGCGGAGGGCTGCGACAACCGCTGCGCGTACTGCGCCATTCCGATGATTCGCGGGCGCTACCGCTCCCGCACCATGGAAAGCGTTCTGGAGGAGGCCCGTGCGCTGGCGGAAAAGGGCGTGAAGGAGCTGATCCTGATCGCGCAGGACACCACCCGCTACGGCCGGGATATTTACGGCAAACTCATGCTGCCGCAGCTTCTGCGGGAGCTGTGCAGGATCGAGGGGCTTCACTGGATCCGCATGCTGTACTGTTACCCGGACTCCATGACGGACGAGCTTTTGCAGACCATTGCCGAAGAGGATAAAATTGTAAAATACATCGACCTGCCGCTGCAGCACTGCAGCGAACGGCTGCTGCGGGCCATGCGCCGCGCCGGCGGCCGCGCGCAGCTGACCGCGCTGATTGCGAAAATGCGCCGCATGGTGCCCGGTCTTGTGCTGCGCACCACCCTGATCACCGGCTTCCCCGGCGAAACCGAAGAGGAGTTCACCGAGCTGGCGGAATTCGTGCGGGAAATCCGCTTTGAGCGCCTCGGCTGCTTTGCCTATTCCCGCGAAGAGGGCACGGCGGCGGCGGAGCTGCCGGACCAGATCGACGAGGAGGTCAAGCAGCGCCGCATGGAGCTGATTATGGAAGACCAGATGAACCTGATGCAGGAATGGGGCGAGAGCCAGATCGGCAAAACGCCGGAGGTGCTGACGGAGGGCTTTGACCGTTACGCGGAATGCTGGTACGGCCGTTCCCGGGCGGACGCCCCGGACATCGATGGAAAAATCTTTTTCACCGTCTCCGGCGAAAAGCCGAAGGCGGGCGAATTTGTCCGCGTGGCCGTCACCGACTGCATTGACGGCGACCTGTTTGGAGAACTGATACGTTAAGGGGGACCGTTTCATGAATCTTCCCAATAAACTCACCGTGCTCCGCATTGTGATCGTTCCGTTTTTCGTCGCGCTGCTGCTGATTCCCGGCATTCCGCACCATTACCTGCTGGCGGGGCTTCTGTTCGGCGCGGCCGCGCTGACCGACCGCTACGACGGCAAGCTGGCGCGGAAAAACAATCAGGTCACCACGTTCGGGAAATTTCTCGACCCGCTCGCCGATAAAATACTGGTGATTTCCGCTTTGGTGTGCTTTGTGCAGCTGGGGCTTGCGCCCACCTGGTGCGTCCTGCTGATCATCGCGCGCGAGTTCATGGTGACTTCCATCCGCCTTGTCGCGGTGGAAAGCGGCAGGGTAATCGCGGCAAACCGCTGGGGCAAGGCGAAAACCGTCAGCCAGATCATTGCGATCACCGTGATCTTCGTGCTTCAGTACCTTCAGGAGCTCTCCGCCGCAGGAGCTCTTCCGCCGCTTGGGGCGGACAGCACCTCCGTCGCGGCCGCGTTCCTGCTTACGGGAAATGTTTTTCTTTATATCGCCGCGTTTTTCACCGTGTTTTCCGGCGCGGTGTACATCAAGGAGAACATCGGCGTCATCGACACCATGAAATAAGACCGGGGGGTCTTTACTTGGCCCGCTGTTTGGTATATACTATTGTCACAATATTTTTCCGGATTGCTATACTGTAGGTATCAATAGCCAGATGAAATGCGATGAGCGGGAGAAGTAGCCGCGGGAAAGGCAGCAGAGAGAAAGCGCCATGGGCTGAAAGCGCTTTCGGCCGGAACCGATGCGAAATGCGTCCGTGAGCAGGCGGGGGGAACGGAGTATCCCCGCACGGCAGGCACCGTTAACGGCCCTCAAAGTGAGAAATACGGAGTGGAACAGCGGAAAACAGCCGCCTCCGTCCCCATTTGGGGACGCGGGGCGGTTTTTTGCTGTCGATGGGAGGAAACTATGTTTAACCGGCTGAAAGAGGAGCTTGACTCCATTATTGAACGCGACCCGGCCGCGCGCTCCCGACTGGAGGTCTATTTTTTGTATTCGGGCTTCCGGGCGGTGCACGCGTACCGCAGGGCGAACTGGTTTTACCGGCACAATATGAAATTCATGGCGCGCTATCTTTCGCAGCGCGCGCGCCACAAAACGGGGATCGAAATTCACCCCGGGGCCACGATCGGCAAGGGGCTGTTCATTGACCACGGCATGGGCGTGGTGATCGGCGAAACAACGGAGATCGGCGACAACTGCACCCTGTACCAGGGGGTCACGCTGGGCGGCACGGGCAAGGACCACGGCAAGCGCCACCCGACGCTCGGCAGCAGCGTGATGGTGGGGGCGGGCGCGAAGATCCTCGGCCCGTTCCGCGTGGGGGACAACGCCCGGGTCGCGGCCGGCGCGGTGGTGCTCGACGAGGTGCCCGACAACGCCACGGCGGTCGGCGTTCCCGCGCGGGTGGTGCGGCTCAACGGCGTGCGCCCCTCCAATCTGGACCAGATCCATGTGGGCGACCCCGTTTCCACGGAGCTTTGCCGCGTTTGCGCGGAGCTGGAAAAGCTGAAAAAGCAGATGACGGAAATCAAAAAATAAGAGAGGGAAAAAAGATGCAGATTTACAACACGCTGACGCGCAGAAAAGAAGAGTTTGTACCCATTACCCCGAACGAGGCGAAAATCTACGCCTGCGGCCCCACGGTTTACAATTTCATCCACATTGGAAACGCCCGGCCCATCTGTGTGTTCGATGTGCTGCGCCGCTACCTGGAATACCGCGGCATGCAGGTGACCTTCGTGCAGAATTTCACCGATATTGACGACAAGATCATCAAGAAGGCCAACGAAGAGGGCGGCGATTATCTTTCGGTTTCCCAGCGCTATATCGAAGAGTATAAAACGGACGCAAAGGGACTGAACGTGCGCCCGGCGACCATCCATCCCCTTGCCACGGAAAATATCGATGAAATCATCGCCATGGTGTCCGACCTGGTGGAAAAGGGTTACGCCTACCCGACCGCCAACGGCGACGTGTATTTCCGCACGCTGAAGGATCAGGGATACGGCAAGCTGTCGCATCAGCCGCTGGAGGATCTGCAGGCGGGCGCGCGCATCGCGACGGGAGAAATCAAGGAGGACGCCATGGACTTCGCGCTCTGGAAGGGTGCGAAGCCCGGCGAGCCGAGCTGGCTTTCCCCGTGGGGAGAGGGCCGGCCGGGCTGGCATATCGAATGCTCCGCCATGGCGCGCCGCTTCCTCGGCAAAACCATCGACATCCACTGCGGCGGGCAGGACCTGATTTTCCCGCACCATGAAAACGAGATCGCGCAGAGCGAATGCTGCAACGGGGTCCCGTTTGCGCATTACTGGATGCACAACGGATACATCAATGTAGACAACCGCAAAATGAGCAAGAGCCTCGGCAACTTCTTCACCGTGCGCGACGTGGCGGAACAGTACGGCTATGAGCCCATCCGCTATCTGATGGTGGCTTCCCATTACCGCACGCCCATCAATTACAGCATCGAGGTGATCGAGCAGTGCAGGGCGGCGCTCGACCGCCTTTACAACTGCCGCGAAAACCTGGAGTTCGTCATGAAAAACGCCCCCGCTGGGGAAAAAGAGGGCGAGCGCGAGGCTCGCCGCCGGCTTGAGGGATATCAGGATCATTTTATCGAAGCGATGGAGGACGACCTCAACACGGCGGATGCGGTCTCCGCGCTGTTCGATCTGGCGCGCGACATCAATTCCAGCGTCAACGCTTCGACCGCGCCCTCCAAAGAGCTGTGCGGGTTCGCGCTCGGCCTGTTCAACGAGCTGGCCGGGGTCCTCGGCCTTCTGTATCAGAAGAAGGAGGATTCCCTTGACGATGAAATCGAAGCGCTGATCGAGGCCCGCACGCAGGCGCGCAAAAACAAAGACTGGGCCACGGCGGACCGCATCCGCGACGAGCTGCGCGAACGCCGCGTGGTGCTGGAGGATACCCCGCAGGGCATCAAGTGGAAAATCGAGCGGTAACGCCCGGCGGCAAAGGATGTGACGGATTTGGCAAAGGACAACAACAAAACGAATGTGATGCGGATTCTGGACAGGGAGAAAATCCCGTACCGGGCTTATTATTACGACCATGAGGACGGAAAAATCGACGGTGTTTCGGTGGCCGGCAAGCTGGGCCAGGAGGTGGAGCAGGTTTTTAAAACGCTGGTCACGCGCGGCGCAAGCAAAAGCTTTTATGTGTTTGTCATTCCGGTGGCCAAAGAGCTCGACCTGAAGGCGGCGGCCAAAAGCGTGGGCGAAAAGTCGGTGGAAATGATCCATGTGAGTGAAATCAACAAAATCACGGGGTATATCCGCGGCGGGTGCTCGCCCGTCGGTATGAAAAAGCGGTTCCGCACCGTGATCGACAGCAGCTGCGGGCAGCTGCCGGCCATGATTGTAAGCGCCGGGAAAATCGGCACGCAGGTGCAGCTGGAACCGAGCGCCCTGCTCGCGCAGGACCACGCGCTCGGTGTCGCGGATGAGGCACATGCGCTCAGGATCCACCTGCGCCACAAACAGGGGCGCCCGGAACCGCGGGATGTGGTCGTTGTTTCCGGTCTTGCGCGTATACAC
>JAAYUL010000133.1 GCA_012517675.1 Clostridiales bacterium
CAAGGAATTTGTTGATGTCCACCATGCCGTTGGAAATGACCTTGACCTCGCGCTCGCCGACCGCCACGTAAGCGATGCTCACGCCGGCGTCGTCGATTTCCCGCGCTTTTTCATGGGTCAGGATTTCGCCTTCTTCGGCCATCAGCTCGCCGGTCAAAGGGTTCGGAATGGGGCGGGTCAGCTTCTGCCCGGTAATGCGGCCGGCCAGATTCAGCTTTTTATTGTATTTGTAGCGGCCCACGCGCGAAAGGTCGTAGCGGCGGGCATCAAAAAACAGGCCGTTAATGTGGGACTGCGCGCTCTCAATGGTGGGCGGCTCACTCGGCCTTAATTTGCGGTATACTTCAAACAGGGCCTCTTCCGTGTTCTTGCAGGGGTCCTTTTCAATGGTGGCGTTGATCCGGTCGTCTTCCCCGAAATAATCGCGGATTTCCGTGTCGGTACCCAGACCGAGCGCGCGGATAAAAACGGTAACGGGGATTTTGCGGTTTTTATCGATGCGGACGTAAAAAACGTCGTTTGCGTCGTTCTCATATTCCAGCCAGGCGCCGCGGTTTGGAATGACGGTGGAGCTGAAAAGCTCCTTGCCGGTTTTGTCGTATTCCATTTTATAGTAAACGCCGGGGGAACGGACCAGCTGGGAAACGATCACGCGTTCCGCGCCGTTGATGACAAAAGTTCCGCTTTCGGTCATCAGGGGGAAATCGCCCATGAAAACCTCGGATTCCTTAATTTCGCCGCTTTCCTTATTGAGCAACCGGGCGGTTACGCGAAGGGCCGCGGCATAAGTCGCGTCACGTTCCTTGCATTCCTCCACGCTGTAGTTGGGCTTGTCGTCATCCAGCTTGTAATTCACAAAATCCAGCACAAGATTGCCGGTGTAATCCGTAATCCCGGAAACGTCCTTAAAAACCTCTTTGAGGCCCTCGTCCAAAAACCATTGGTAGGAATTTTTCTGCACCTCAATCAGATTCGGCATATCCAGGACTTCGTCAATACGCGCAAAGCTCATGCGGACATTTTTGCCAACCTGCACCGGTTTGACATTCACCATTGGCTCAATCACTCCATTCATATATTTACCATCCGCGGCATAAATTAAGCACAAAAACGGTTTGCAGCACCACTCTTTTTTCCAGCTTTTTTATATTCCCTTGCCTTTTTCAACACAATGTGATATTATATTCAAAGAGTGACAAGAGTATATGTTTCCATGATGATGCAGTATATTATTCTATTACAATATATAGTGTTTGTCAAGCAATATTTATAAAAATTTGCGACCCTCCGACAAAAGCCGGGGGGCTTTCCTGTGATAAGCCAAATGATCCGGGCACCGGGCGATCATTTCTTTCTGCTTTTTCAGAATACGACGGTGGTGTATGAAAAGCCTCGATTGCAGTTCTTTTTCTGCAATCGAGGCTTTTCCTTTCAATATGTTCTCCCTGGCCCGTTTGTGTCATCCGGAAGCCTCTCCTGATCTTCCTCTTCCTTTTTCCGCAGGGCGGCGAAGGTATAGGAGTCCAGCTTTTGACGAACCAGCATTGAAATTTCGTCATAAATCCGATGAAACCGGCATTCCGTGCGGGAGCACGCATATTCGTCCTGCTGACAGCGGCTGATCATGTAAGGGCCCTCCACCGATTCGATCACCTGGCGGAGCGTGATGTTTTCCGGCTCCCGGGCGAGCGTGTATCCGCCGTGCGCGCCCTTGTAGGAGATAATCAGACCGCCGCCGACCAGCTTCCTCAGTATTTTCAGCGCAAACCGGAGCGGCACATGAGTTTCATCGGAAATGGTGCGCGCGTCCGTTTTTTTCCCGGAAACCGCCAGATAATCCACAATCCGGACCGCATAGTCCGCTTCAAGCGTCATGACCATCGAATTTATCCCCTTAATCCAAAAAATCCTTCAGCTTTTTGCTGCGGCTGGGGTGGCGCAGCTTGCGCAGCGCTTTGGCTTCGATCTGGCGGATGCGCTCACGGGTCACATTAAATTCCTTGCCGACCTCCTCCAGCGTGCGGGAACGGCCGTCCTCCAGGCCGAAGCGAAGGCGCAGCACCTTTTCCTCCCGCGGCGTGAGCGTGTCGAGCACGTCGGCAAGCTGTTCCTTCAGAAGAATGTGGGAAGCGGCGTCCACCGGCGCGGGGGCGTCGTCGTCCGGAATAAAGTCGCCCAGATGGCTGTCCTCTTCCTCGCCGATCGGCGTTTCAAGGGAGACCGGCTCCTGCGCGACGCGCATGATCTCCCGCACCTTGTCCACGGGCATGTCGAGCTCTTCGGAAATCTCATCCGCCGTCGGCTCATGACCGTTGGTGTGAAGCAGCTGGCTCGAAACCTTTTTGACCTTGTTGATGGTCTCCACCATATGAACGGGGATGCGGATGGTTCTGGCCTGATCCGCGATAGCGCGGGTGATTGCCTGGCGGATCCACCAGGTCGCATAAGTGGAAAATTTAAACCCTTTGGTGTAATCGAATTTTTCCACTGCCTTGATCAGGCCGAGATTGCCTTCCTGGATCAGGTCGAGGAACTGCATGCCGCGCCCCAGATAGCGCTTTGCAATGCTGACCACCAGGCGAAGGTTTGCCTCCGAAAGGCGCTTTTTCGCCGCCTCATCGCCTTCCTTGATGCGAATGGCAAGGTCGATCTCCTCTTCCGGAGTGAGCAGGGGGACGCGGCCGATTTCCTTCAGGTATACTTTGACCGGGTCGTCAATCGCGATTCCCTCGGTGCTGAGCGACATTTCAAGGTCTTCGTTTTCCTCCGACTGAACGTGAATCTCCAGGTCGTCGAGCGGCACGTTGCCGAAGTCCTCAATGATCTCCACGCCCTGAGACTCCAGCGTGTCGTAAAATTTTTCGATCTGCTCCGGGTCAAAATCCAGTTCGCCGATTGCGTCGAGGATTTCCTTGGTGGAAAGCTGCCCTTTGCTTTTCCCCTGTTCGATTAATTCCCTGATGACCGTTTTCTTATCCGGTGTTCCCATCGTTTCGTTCCCCCTATTTCTTCTGCTTTTTCAATTCCCGCAGGTAAGTCTGTATGTCCTGTGCCGGAACCGAGTCCGCATTTCCAAGATTGCTCTTCATCTGTTCCTGCTCAATCACCTGAATATATTCCTCCGCGTCTTTTCCCGTGGCGGAAACATCGCTGTATTTTGCAAAGATTTTCGCAATCGCGGCAATCTCCTCCACGGAAAAGGCCGCGGATATGTCTGTAAGGCTAATTGCCTTGCCGTCTATCATTCTTCCCATAATTACGCGATATACACGGCGATTAAATTCCGTAACAAATTTTTCAGGCGGCAATTTAGCCGATATGCTTATAGCCTGCTCCGGGTATTTCGCAATATACGCAATCAAGGCCTCTTCCGCGCTTGCAGCCCGCAAATGGGTTGATTTTTCCGGATTGATGCTGTCGCGGAAGCCTGTCACCCGCTGCTGGAACGCCCGGAACTCTTTCTTTTCCTGATTTTTTCGCAGCCTGCCGCGGATTTTGTCCGCCTGAGCCAAAATAGCGGAGCGTTCCACGCCGATTTCCTCCGCGAGCCGGCCGGCATAAACCTCCTGCTCAATGCGGTTTTCCAAAGTGGCAAGCACCCCCGCCGCCTCGGTCAGGTAGGCGACCCTTCCGTCCGCGCTCTTTAAATCGCAGCCCTGACGGATTTTCTGCAGGCGGTACTCCACGTCGTTGCCGCAGGCTTCAATTAAATTTTTAAATTTCGCATGGCCGTTCCGGCCGTTGGACCGTATGTATTCGTCGGGATCTTTCCCCCCCGTGACGGCAAGCACCTTTACCAGCAGGCCCGCTTCCCGCAGAATCGGAATCGCGCGGCTGGCCGCTTTCTGCCCCGCTTCGTCGGAATCGTAGCAAATGACGATTTCTTTCGTGTAGCGCGAAAGAAGGCGCGCCTGCCCCGGCGTGAGCGCGGTGCCGAGCGTGGCGACCGTGTTGGGGAACCCGGCCTGATGAAGCGAGATCACATCCATGTAGCCCTCGCACAGGATCATCTGTTCCGCGCCGCCGCCCTTCGCAAAATTCAGCGCAAACAAAAAGCTCCCCTTGTTAAAGACCGGCGTTTCCGAGGTATTGAGGTATTTCGGTTTTTCGTCGTTCAGTACCCTGCCGCCGAATGCAATCACATTGCCGCGCAGGTCGATGATCGGGTACATCACGCGGGAGAAAAAGCGGTCGACGGCGCGCCCGCTTCTCGCTTTGAACGCGACGTTCGCCAAAATCATTTCGTTCTGCGAGTATCCCTTTTTCTCCAGATAGTCCACCAGCCCGTAGCGGGAAGCGGGCGAATACCCCAGCCCGAAATGGCGGATGGTCCCCGGCGCGAGGCCGCGCCCGAGAAGATACCGCATGCCCGGCGCGCCCTGCTCGGAATTGAGGACTTCATAATAAAACCGCGCGGTTTCCCGGTTGATTGCCAGAATGCGGGCTTTCAGCTTCGCCATGCCGTCGTCCACGGCGTTTTCCGGCACCTGAAGCCCCGCGCGCTGCGCCAGAAAGCGGATGGCTTCCATATAATCCAGATTTTCAATCCGGCGGATGAAGGTAATCACATCGCCGCCGGCGCCGCAGCCAAAACAATAAAAAGAGCCGTTTTCGGGGTAGATGTTAAAGGACGGTGTTTTTTCGCCGTGAAAAGGGCACAGCCCGACCAGATTTTTACCGCGGCGGCGCAGGCTGACGTAAGACGCCGCTACTTCGCCGAGGTCGCTTCTTGCTTTCAGTTCCTGCATAAACGCTTCCGGCAGCGGCATACCGTCACCCCCTGTTCTGCCAGAGAAAATCAGATGTGCCAGGCCTTCGGCACATAAATATCCTGAAACAGCTGAATCGCAAAATGATCGGTCATGCCCGCGATATAATCGCAGGCGGCGCGTTCCGTTCCCTCCTGTTCCGCGATGCGGCGCAGGTCTTCGGGAAGATGCTCCGGCTTTTTCAGATAATCGAAAAGCGCACCCGTCAAAGCGGGGACCTTTCTTTCTTCCGACTTGGCGAAAGGATTGAGGTAAACGTATTGGTACATGAAGTCGTGCAGCAGATCAAACGCCTCCTGCACGGAGGAATCCATCCGAATCACACCGTCTTTGCTGTTTTGCACCACGGAATGCACCAGGGTGTCGATCCGTTCGGAGCGGCGGCGCCCAAGCACGGCGGTGATTTCCCGGGGAATATTGGTTTCAACCAAAAGACCGGCGCGCTCCGCGTCGTCAATGTCGTGGTTGATATAGGCAATGCGGTCGGCAAGGCGAACCAGCCTGCCTTCCAGGGTAAAAGCCTCCGTCCCCCTGGTGTGGCATAAAATCCCGTTGCGCACCTCTTCCGTCAGGTTAAGCCCTCTGCCCCCCTTTTCCAGCTTCTCCACAATGCGCACGCTTTGCTCGTAATGGCGGAAACCGCCCGGCATCAGCTCGTTGAGCGCCCGTTCCCCCGCATGTCCGAACGGAGTGTGCCCCAGATCGTGCCCAAGGGAAATCGCTTCCGTCAGGTCCTCGTTCAGGCGGAGCGCCCGCGCAATGGTTCTTGCAATCTGCGAAACCTCCAGCGTATGGGTGAGCCGCGTGCGGTAGTGGTCGCCTTCCGGCGAAAGAAAGACCTGCGTCTTATGCTTCAGGCGGCGGAAAGACTTGCAGTGGAGAATCCTGTCGCGGTCGCGCTGGTAAGGGGTGCGCAGCTCGCACTCCTCCTCCGGGGTCTGCCTGCCCCGCGTCCGGGAGGAGAGGGACGCAAACGGCGACAGCGTTTTTCTTTCAATTTCCATGGTTTCTTCCCTGATTGTCACAACAACACCGCCTTTTTCGCTCGTTTGAAATATTATACGCAAAACATTTCCCGTTTCCTGCAAATCGCTACAAAATCCGAAAATATTTTTTGCCGGTCACCGCCGCATCCCGCTGTCCGCCGGTAAAATCGGCAAGTTTTCGGCGAAAAGGCTCCAGATCGGATTCCCCGATGTGAAACAGAACGGTTACCGTATCGGTGAACACCGTATCGTCCACCGCGCCCCCGCTTTCCGGAATCAGCGACGCAAGACGGCCGTACTGGCTGTAATCGCATCGGACCTCCGCGGTCAGGCAAGGCTTCATGGTAACAATACCCGCCTGCTCCAGCGCAAGCGACGCCGCGTGGGAATACGCGCGGACAAGCCCGCCGGTCCCCAGCAGCACGCCGCCGAAATAACGGGTGACCACCACGGCAACATCCGTCACACCGGATTTTAAAAGCACGTCCAGTGTGGGAATGCCCGCCGTGCCCTGGGGTTCGCCGTCGTCGGAATAACGGCGGATCTGCCCTTCCCTCAGGGAATAGGCGTAAACGTTATGCGCGGCGTCCCAGTGCTTCGCCCGGGTTTCACCGAGGAAGGACAGCGCCTCCCGCTCGGTTTTGACCGGTTTCGCATAGCCGATAAAACGGGATCGGCGTTCCGTAAATTCCGCTGCGGCCTCTTTTGCAGCAGTGCGGTATTCCGTCATTCTCTCCAGCCCCCGATTCATTGAAACACAAATAGGCGGCGCAAGATCTGCGCCGCCCAAGCCAACCAAAATTCAAATGTTGATTATTTTCCGATGCCGTAACGCTTCTTGAACATATCAACACGCCCGCTGGTGTCAACAAGCTTCTGCTTGCCGGTAAAGAACGGGTGGCACTTTGAACATATTTCAACGCGGATGTTTTCTTTCGTTGATTTTGTGTGAATGACATTGCCGCATGCACAAGTGATTGTTGTCTCTTTATACTTTGGGTGGATTGCTTCCTTCATTCTTTTCACCTCTTTCAGCCAAACTGCAACTTAACATTTGAATTTTAACACAGCAACTGCAAAATTGCAAGTAAAAATGCGTTTTTATCCCGTAAAAAATTAATGGCTGCGCAGCCCCTTCGGATAATGATTTTTTAAACGGCCGCCGGAGCATTTCCCAAAACCGGTCATGACACCGTCAACCGCCACGCCGGTATAACCTTTGAGCGAAACGGGAACCGCGATCTCCTCTCCCCGCAGGAAAGCGGCAATTTCCGGGGAATCGTGCGAAAAGGAAACCACCGAATTCAGCTCGTCCGGCTTTGCCGCCATGAAAGCCGCGTGGGCCGGTTCCACCCGGTTGGTTTTCATTTCCCCGAGAAGAATGCCGGCGCGGATAACCCCAAGGTTCCTGAGCTCCGGCAGATTTTCCGGCAAAAGCAGCAGCGAGCCGCCGAGCTGCTGAACCGGTCGGGAAACGGGACGGCGGTACAGCCGGCCGCAGAGCTCCTGTGCCAAATCGGGCTTTGCGGGCTTCGGCACGGCGTATGGCGCGGGAAACGCGCGGTTTTGCGAATTGCGGCGCAGGCGCGCGATAAAATGGCCTTCCCCGCCGTCCATCGGGTAAATCCGGCGCGCCTGCGGCAGGGCGGCGGGCCTGCCGAACGAAACGCCGCTGTCCAACAGCTCAAAATCCGGGTGCCGGGTCAGGAATCCGCGCACCACTCCTTCGTTTTCCCCGGGAGAAAAGGTACAGGTGGAATAAACCAGAATCCCGTTTTCCTTCAGGGCCTGCGCCGCGCTTTCCAGAATGGCAAGCTGACGCACGGCACAAGCCTGCACATGAGCCGTGCTCCACTCCGTGACCGCCTTTTCGTCGCGGCGGAACATTCCTTCGCCGGAGCAGGGGGCGTCCACCAGAACCTTATCGAAAAATCCGGCCAGCGCGCCGCAGAGGACCTCCGGATGGCAGCTGGAAACCACGGCATTCGCCGCGCCGCACCGCTCCAGATTGGAAAGCAGAACCGAAGCGCGGCCGCGCACCACTTCATTCGACCACAAAAGCCCCCGTCCGCCGAGCAGCGACGCGATCTGCGTGGACTTTCCGCCCGGAGCGGCGCACAGGTCCAGCACCGTGTCGCCGGGCCGCGGAGCCAGCACCGTGACGGCGCCGGACGCAGACGGTTCCTGGGAATAAAAAGCGCCGGCATGGTGCATGGGCAGAAGCCCGATTTTTTCCGTACCGCCGGGAAGATAGAAGGAAAGCGGCGAAAAAGGCGCGGGTTCAACGGGAAACGGAAGCGCGCGCCGCAAAACGGACTCGCCGCACTTTAACGGGTTCAGACGGATGCCCCGGAAATGCGGCTTTTCGTATTCCGCCAAAAACGCGCCGTACTCCTCCCGAAGCATATCCTTCATTCTGTTTTTGAATTCCTGAGGAAGCAAAACCAAAGAACCAGCTCCAAATATTTGGTATATTTTTCAGGGCATAAGGAAAGAATAGGTTGCAAAGGGGGTGAATCATCTTGGATAAAAATTTGAAAACCAACAAACAGCAAAATTACACGGAAAGCAACAGCAACGGTAATTCATACCATTCGACCAACAGCACCGACCGTACTTCCAACAGCGGAACCGATTGCAGGAACAGCCATACCGGCGGCGAAACAAGCGCCTGCAAAGACTGTACCGACAGCAACGCCACCCAGTCCACGCAAAACAGAAACGGAAACAATTAAAGATATTTTCCGCGCGGAACAGACGATTTTGTATTTATTTTTACAAGACCGTCTGTTCTTTTATTTTTTCTTCACGTTTTCTATCAATTCCCTGAGCGTTTTGTCTTCCTGCCTGACGATGCGGAAGCCTTCTCCTGAAATTTCGCCGGCCTCACCGATAATCATAAACGCGTCCTTGTCGTGGGAACGGACAATTTCCTTGACCTTCACCACTTCATACCGCCGCACCGCGCAGAGCAGTACCTCGCCCTCGCGCCCGCTGTAAGCGCCCCGGGACTGCAGCACGGTCACGCCGCGGTCCATATCGGTCAGAATGTCCTGCGCGATCTCATCATTTTGCGCCGACATGATAAACAGGATTTTCCCGGTTCCCGTATCGGTGCCGTACAGGATGGAATCGATCAGCTTGGTCGATACAAAAATGGCGATGATCGCGTAAAGCGCGCTTTCAATGCTTTTATAAACAAAAGCCGAAACCAGAATAACCGTCAGATCGACCCCAAGCATCAGCTTTCCCATGGAAACATGCGGAAGCCGGCGGCCAAGCAGACGCGCAACCAAATCCGTTCCGCCGGTCGTGCCTCCGCGCATAAAGACAAGGGAAAGGCCCGCGCCGTCCAGAAGCCCTCCGAACAGCGCGGCCAGCATCTGGTTGCCCGTGTAGGCCGGAATCACTTTCCCAACCAAATCGATCGTGATGGAAACAAAAACCGTTGCGACAATGGTTTTTCCCACAAGCTTGTAGCCGACTTCCATAATCGCCCAGATAAAAATCGGGATATTGAGCAGCAGCCCCACCATGCCAATGGGCAGACTGAACAGATAGTTCAGCATGGTGCCCACGCCCGTCACCCCGCCGGGCGCTATTTTATTCGGCGCGGTAAACGCATCGACGGAAACTGCGTAAATGCAGCTTCCGGCGGCAAAGAAAATAATATCCTTCAGCATTCCCTGGATTTTTTGCTTTGGTGTATTGGGAATCATTCAAGTACCTCCCAATGATTGATTTAAGGAATCCATCGGCGGTTCCTTAAATATTCTGAATCCTGCAAACTTCTTCAAACAGCTGCCTGAGTCGTTCGATGTTCCCGCACAAATACAAATAGCCGAACAAGGCTTCCAGCGCGGTGGCGGCATGATAGTCCGCCGGGCTTGCGTTTTTGGGCACATGGCCCGTGTGCGCGTTGCGCCCGCGCCGCAGGATGTCCGTTTCTTCCTGCGTGAGAATAGGCAGCAGGCTTTGAAGCGCCTGCGCCTGCGCGCCGCAGCACACCTGCCGGACAGATTTCTGATGCAGCGCGTTCACGGGGCAGTTCCCGGCGCAGACCAGGCGTTCCCGCACAAAAAGCTCGAACACGCCGTCGCCGACAAACGCAAGCGTGAGCGGACTCAGCAGCTTTGGGTCGCATTCCGCGTTGAATAAGCGTTCCAAAAAAGCACTCCTGTTCTGAAAACGGGCAGAGCCGTTTTTCTACTCCATAAAATCAAATTCCACGCCGTAAATGCTGACCGTATCGCCCTCTTCAACGCCCGCACCGCGCAGCGCGTCAATCACGCCGGACTGAATCAGCGCGCGCTGAAAATACTGCAGTGATTCGTA
>JAAYUL010000134.1 GCA_012517675.1 Clostridiales bacterium
CATCATCACGGACGTGGTCGGCCTGGACAATATTGCGGAGGTGTTCCGGAACGACGAATACCGAAAGCACGGAAAAATACTGATCAAAATATAATTTGAACAGGAGGGAACGCATGAAACAATTTAGAATCAGCGAAAACGGAATCAACATGGTATTTGAAATCAACGACCGGAACCAGGTAAAACTCCTGCATTTTTCCGCGCTCCCGTTCGATAAAACAACCATTTGCCACCCCGAAGGCTCCGAGCCCTTCCCGATTGTGGAGCTGATGGTTTCCGGTACGGACCGGGCCGGGGAACGGCACGGCAACAAATACATCCGGACAGGCCCGGGGTACCGGCTGCAATACAGGGAAATGAAGGACGGACAAAACGAAACGGGGCGGAAAATCGAGGTCGTCACGGCGGACGAGCCCACCGGCCTGGAGGTGCACAGCCATTACCAGTTTTACAACGGCATTTCCGTTGTGCGCGCCTGGACGGACGTCATCAACCGCGGAACGGAAGACCGCGGTCTGGAGTATGTGTCTTCCTTCTCCCTGACCGGAATCGGCAAAGAGGGGATTCAGCCCCCAGACGAAAAGCTGGAGCTGAAAATCCCGCATAACGGCTGGCAGAAGGAGCTGCATTGGAACACCTACGGCCTGAAGGATTTGGGGATGTCCATCACCCAGCCGGGGCCCGCGCGGCGTTCCTCCAAAACGATCGGCATCGGCAACACGGGAAGCTGGTCCACAAAGGAATACCTGCCGATGGGATACCTGGAAAACAGGGAAACCGGCTCCAATCTGTTCTGGCAGATCGAAAACAACGGTTCCTGGTACTGGGAAATCAGCGATCAGGACGGCTACCTCTATCTGAAGCTGAGCGGCCCCACGGAGACTCAGTCCCACTGGTGGAAAAACCTGCGTCCCGGCGAAACGTTCACCTCCGTCCCCGTCTGCGTGGGGGCGACGGCGGGAAATTTCGACGGCGCCATGGACGAGCTGACCAGATACCGCCGCGCGATTCGGAGGGTAAACCGGGACAACCAGAACCTGGCCGTCATTTTCAACGATTACATGAACTGCCTGTGGGGCAACCCGACGACCGAAAAGGAAATCCCGCTGATCGACAAAGCCCACGAAATCGGCTGTGAATATTACTGTATCGACTGTGGCTGGTATTCCAAAGGGTTCTGGTGGGACAACGTGGGCGAATGGCTGCCCTCTCAAGAGCGCTTCCCCAACGGCATCAAAGAAGTCATCGATTATATCCGGTCCAAAAACATGGTGCCCGGCGTCTGGCTGGAGCTGGAGGTCATGGGGATCAAATGCCCGAAGGCGGACAAGGTCCCCGAGGACTGGTACTTCACCCGCCACGGCAAGCGGGTTTACGACAGAAGCCGCTACCAGCTGGACTTCCGGAATCCGGAAGTCACCGCGTTCGCAACCGTAATCATCGACCGGCTCGTGCGGGAATACGGCGTCGGCTACATCAAAATGGACTACAATATCGAGCCGGGAATCGGAACCGAACGGAACGCGGACAGCTTCGGCGACGGCCTGCTCGGCCACAACCGGGCATACCTGGCGTGGCTGGACGAAATTTTCAAAAAGTACCCGGAACTGATTATTGAAAACTGCTCCAGCGGCGGGCTGCGGATGGACTACGCCATGCTGAGCAGATACAGCATCCAGTCCACCAGCGACCAGGAGGATTTCAAACGGTACGCCACGATTTCGGCCAACTGCCCCTCCGCGCTGACGCCGGAGCAGGCCGCCATCTGGTCCTATCCTCTGGCGGACAGCACCGAAGAGGAAATTGTTTTCAACATGGTCAACGCGATAATGCTCCGCATTCACCAGAGCGGGCAAATGACAACGTTAAGCCCGGAAAAGCTGGCGCTGGTCAAGGAGGGCATCGCCTGCTACAAAGCCATCCGGCAGGACATCAAGGCCGCGCTGCCGTTCTGGCCCCTTGGGCTCTCGCAGTACTCCGACCCCTGGGTTTGTCTGGGGCTGAAGGCCGGGGAGAAGAGCTATGTCGCCGTATGGCGCAGGGACAGCGCCTCGCCGGCGGTCTCCATCCCGCTGCCGCGTTTGAAGGGCAGGGACGCCGCCGTTTCCTGCATTTACCCCAAAGCGGAAAACTGCGAATACCAGTGGAATCCGGAATCCGGCGTTCTGAGCGTTGAAATCGAAAGCCGCGTCGGCGCCAGACTGTTTGAGCTGAACGCAAAATAAAGCACAAAACAATCCTACGGAAGCAGGGACTGCCTGAGAAATGGTTTCAGGCGGCCCCTGCTTTTTTCTGTCCTTCCGGCCCTTCCCACAGGCTGATTCGAGGCGGATCCCGAAGCCGCCCGGTCTTCAGCCGCAGCGCTGTTCCCCGAGAAAGCCGGCGTCTTTACCGGCGGCAGCCCGTGTCCTTTCCGGCTCCGCAAAACAAAATCCTTGCGGGTCCTGCCCCATCATCCCAATATCTCATAATATACAGCGTTGCTTAATATTATATTAATTACATTATTTTATATAAATTATTATAATAAATATATTGACATGAGGCAGCAAAGTATATATAATATGATCAAATCCTGTAAAAAAAGTAGGAATAGTAGTGCAAATCGGCGCAAAGGGACGATCCGCATGAACCGGTCCGCACGCCACGGGTCAAAGAAACCAATTCATAATCTGCCTGTTTACTGTTGATATAATCCTCATTCATGAATGAGGTTATATAGATTTCTGGAATAAATCAACAGGAGGAAAAAGTATGAAAAACAGTCCATTACTCAAACGCGTTTCGCTCATTGCATTGTCCGCGGTACTTGCCGCAAGCACCTTTGCAGGATGCGGCAATTCCAGTTCGGCCGGTGCGTCTGGTTCCGAGTCCGCTCAAACAGGGCAGATCACCCTGAAGTTCACCTACCGCAACGACGGCTCCAATGTCTATGACAACTGGATCAAGGCAGTCAACGAAAAATACAAAAATTCAAAGGTCAAGGTGGTTGCCGCCCCGATCACGGCTTCGGAGGGCGACTATTTCACCAAGATCGACCTTGCGCTGAAATCCGGCGTCAACTGCCCGGACATTGTCGCCGAAGACACCTTCATTCTGAATTCGGACGCGGGCGCCGGCTACCTGACCGACCTGACGGACCGCCTGAACGGATGGTCCGACTGGAAGTCTCAATTTATCGACAATCTGAAAAAGGGCGTCACGGCTTCCGACGGAAAGGTTTACGCCATTCCGCTCAGCACCGATTCCAGAGGACTTTGGTACAACAAGGAAATCTTTAAAAAAGCGGGATTGTCGACAAACTGGCAGCCGAAAAGCTGGGCCGATATTCTTTCGGCCTGCAAAACCATCAAGGAAAAATGCCCGGACGTAGTGCCGTTCTGGATGAATTCCGGCAAAGCGACCGGCGAAGCGACCAGCATGCAGACCTATGAAATGCTGCTTTACGGCGCGAGCGGCACGCTGTACAACTCGGACAGCAACAAATGGGTCGTCAAAAGCAGCGAAATGACCGACGCCCTGAATTTCATCAGTACGATTTACAAGAACGGCTACGGCCCGTCCCTCTCCCTGGTGCTCAACGGCGAAGCCAGCAACACCTTTTCACGCCAGTATATGCCGAAGGGCAAAGTCGCCATCGGTCTGGACGGCAGCTGGATCACGGGCAACTGGATCAAGGGCGGCGTCGCCGAATGGGACGGTTATGCCGATAAGGTGGGCTTTGCGTCCATGCCCACCAGCAAGGGGCAGACGCCCGGGACCATCACCATGTCCGGCGGCTGGGGACTTGCCATTCCCTCCCAGAGCAAAAACAAAGACGCCGCTTTTGAATTTTTGAAATTCGCCATGAACAAGGACAACCTTCTCTCGTATAACAAGGCGGCCGGAACGCTCACCACCCGCAAGGACGTGGCGGACGACCCGGACTTCACGGAAATCCCCTTCAACAAGCAGGCGAATGAAATGCTGCAAAGCGCCGTGTTCAGGCCGGCGTATGACAAATACTCTTCGGTCACCACCGAAATTCAGTCCATGGTGGAATCGGTAGTCACCGGAACAAAACCGGAAGACGCCATTACAAAATACGGGCAGAATGTGACCCGCATCGTCGGCAGCGACAAAGTGGAAAGCAAATAAGGAAACGGGATCCGAGTAAAAGGATATGCGCAGGCTGTCCCTTCGCATATCCTTTTCACACGATTTTCAAACCGGCCTGCAAAGCGTTTGGCCGGGCTGTTTCAAATTTTGACAGACAGGGGGTTAAAAAATGGAAGCTGAATCAACCATTGCCAAAAGATCCGCTTTTTCAAAATACGCTTTCATGCTGCCGGCTACGCTTCTGCTCCTTTTTTTCTTCATTTTCCCGATTTTAATCACCGTTATTTTTTCGTTTTCCAACTTATGCCTGACCGGCGCGCAGTCCAGCAGCTTTCAGTTTATCGGGCTGCAGAACTATAATCAGATGATTCAGGACCCGGAAGTGCTGACAAGCGTGTGGAATACTCTGATTTTTCTGTTTTTCTCTTCTCTGGTCGGCCAGCAGTTTTTCGGTTTTCTCATTGCGACCATGATGAAAAACAGGAATACGGTTTTCCGCCGCGTAATCGGCAGCATCGTCCTTTCCGGCTGGGTCATGCCGGAAGTCGTCTGCGCGCTCTGCATGGCGAATTTCCTGAGCGATACCGGCGCGCTGAACATGATCATCAAGCTTTTCGGCGGCACCGCCGTATCCTGGCTCTATCAGTTCCCAATGTTCAGCATCATTATTGCGAACGCCTGGCATGGGACCGCGTTTTCCATGCTCGTGTTTCAGGCCGCGCTCGACAACGTGCCGAAGGATATTGAGGAAGCGGCCATTGTGGACGGAGCGTCCAATATGAGGATTCTGTTCCGCATCATTCTTCCGAACATCAAAGGTTCCATCGTCACCAATATGATGCTCAACACGCTTCAAACGCTCGGCGTTTTCGGCCTGATTTACATGATGACCGGCGGCGGACCGGGCAACTCGACCACGACGCTGCCCCTGCTGATGTACAAGGAGGCGTTCGGCAGCTTCCAGATCGGCTACGGGACCGCGATTTCCATGGTCCTTCTTGTGATCGGCATTGTGCTCAGCACATTCTATGTGAAGACCTCCAAAGTGAAAGTATGAAAGCAGGTGTTTGAAATGAGTATGAAATGGAGAAGAAGAATCTTTGGAACGATGCTGCCCTATCTCATCCTGACGGTCATCGGCATCTGCTTTTTGCTCCCGCTTTTGTGGGTAATTCTGGCGTCGGTGAACGGCAGCGCCTCCGAGGTGCTGGAAATTCCGAAAAACTTTACGCTCGGCAATTATGCGGGTGTTCTGCAAAGCAGGGTGAATCTTCAGTCCTTTGCCATCGGGCTGGGCATGTCGGTGATTCAGACGCTTTTTGTCGTCGTTTTCGCGGGGATGTGCGCCTACCCGCTTTCGCGGTATCAAATGAAAAACAAAAGGCTGTTCCTGTATTCCGTCCTGTTTATGACGGCGCTGCCGATTACGGCCCTGATGGTCCCGGTTTACCAGCTGTTCATCACCATCAATCTTTACGACAATATTTTCGGCGTGATCCTGTTTTTAACAGCCTCCGCGCTTCCCTACGGCATCTGGATGATGAAAAACTTTATCGACGCCATTCCGATTGAAATCGAAGAGGCGGCGTGGGTGGACGGTGCAAGCACGTTTACCACCATCCGCAAAATCATCGCCCCCGTCATGCTTCCGGGCATTTTTACCGTTGCGATTTTTACATTTTCCGGCAGCTGGGGAAATTTCTTTGTCCCGTACATTCTGATCAGCACGGCGGATAAATATCCGGCGTCCGTTATGCTGTATCAATTTTTTGGAAATCATGGTATGATTTCTTATGGCTCGCTGGCCGCCTATTCCGTCCTGTACGCAACGCCTTCCATCCTGCTCTACGCCATTTCGCAGAAATACATGTCCAAGGGCTTCAGCATGCAGGGCGCCGCGAAGGGATGACCCGCGCCGCGTATGCATAGAACCGCCCGGCTGGCCGGTGATTCCGCACGCCCCGTCGGTTTCATGCAACATAATATGATTCAGAAAGCTGGGAAAAAAGTGCTCCGTAAAGAAAGAACCCGCGTAATCTGCAATGAGCTGAAAAATCTGGCGCTGCAAAAAGCGTTCCGGATTACACAATGGAAGAAAAAAGACGGCTTTTATATTCGCCCGAAGGATGCCGAAAGTTCCGGGGAACCGTGGCAGGATTTCGACAGCCAAACCATGATGTGGATGGGCAAGGACAAGCATTTCTGGTTTGCCGCGGATTTTAAAATTCCCGACGGCTGCGCCGGAAAACCGGTGTTTTTCGTGATTCAGACGCAGATTGAAGAAAAGAACGACATGAGCAACCCGCAGTTTCTCGCGTTTGTGGACGGCAACCCGGTTCAGGGCGTCGACATGAACCACCGGGAAATCCTGATTACCGAATGCGCGCAGGCCGGCCGGAGCTACCGGGTGGACCTGCAGGCCTACACCGGCACGCTTCACGCGGAGCTGCTGCTGATCGGCAAGGTGGTTCAGTTCGACCCGGAAATCCTGAAGCTCTATTACGACCTGAACGTCCCGCTCTGCATCGCGGAGCGGCTGGAGGACGACCAGAGCGCAAAGCTGCCGCTGGAAATCGCGCTGGAAAACACGATCAACCTTCTCGACCTGCGCATCCCCTACTCGGAAGAGTTTTACCGCTCCGTCAAAGCGGCGGAGAAATACCTGCAAAAAGCCGTTTATGAGGACCTTGCCGGTTCCGACGAGGTCATCGCGTCCTGCATCGGCCACACCCACATCGACGTGGCGTGGCTGTGGACGGTCAGCCAGACCCGCGAAAAAGTGGCAAGGAGCTTTTCCACCGTCCTGAAGCTGATGGATGAATACCCGGAATACAAATTTATGTCCAGCCAGCCGCAGAATTACGTGTTCCTGAAGGAGCGCTACCCCGAGCTTTACGCAAAGGTGAAACAGCGCATTCAGGAGGGCCGCTGGGAGCCGGAGGGCGGCATGTGGCTGGAAGCCGACTGCAACCTCACCTCCGGGGAATCCCTTGTGCGGCAGTTCCTGTTCGGCAAGCGCTTTTTCCGGGAAGAGTTCGGCAAGGACAGCCGCATTCTCTGGCTGCCGGACGTTTTCGGCTATTCCGCCGCGCTGCCGCAGATCATGAAAAAATGCGGGGTCCCCTATTTTATGACCACGAAAATCGCGTGGAACGAATTCAACAAGCTCCCCTGCGACACCTTCTGGTGGCACGGGATCGACGGGACGCCGATTTTCACGCACCTGATCACGACCAAGGACGTCGACCAGCCGAAGGAGAGCTTTTTCACCACTTATAACGGCGTGCTTCACCCGGCCGCGCTGATGGGCGGCTGGGAAAGATACCAGCAGAAGGCGCTGAACAACGACATCCTCATCTGCTACGGCTACGGGGACGGCGGCGGCGGGCCGACCCGCGAAATGCTGGAAACGGGCCGCAGAATGGAAAAGGGTATTGTCGGCGCGCCGAAGGTAAGGCAGGAATTTGCCGGCGATTATTTTGACGAGCTGCTCGCAAAGCTGGGCGGCAACCCGGAAGTGCCCGAATGGTTCGGCGAGCTTTACCTGGAATTCCACCGCGGCACCTACACGTCCATGGCGAGGAACAAACGCGCAAACCGGAAAAGCGAGTTTGCGCTCATGGACCTGGAATTCCTGTCCGCGTGGGCCCAGCGGTACGGCGTCGCCTACCCGAAGGAAGAGCTCGACGCCCTGTGGAAAACCGTCCTGCTCAACCAGTTCCACGATATCCTCCCCGGTTCCTCCATTCAGGAAGTCTACGAGGTAACCAAAGAGGAATACCGGCAGGTCAAAGAAAAATCGGCGGCGCTCACCCGAAAAAGGCTGGACGCGATCGCCTCTGCGGCCGGAGCGGGCGGAGAAAAAATCGCGGTGTTCAACACGCTTTCGTTTGAGCGCTCCGACATCGTGACGCTTCCGGCCGGCACAGCCGGGGCGTCGTCTTTGGTGGACGCCGACGGCACGGTCTGCCCGCTGCAAAAAGCGGAGGACGGCACGCTGACGGCGCGGGTCGGGAACATTCCGTCCAAGGGCCTGAAGGTGTTCCGCCTGGCGGAAACCGGGGGCGTCCCGGCAAAAAGCCCGTTCGTCATCGACGGCGGTTCCATTGAAACGCCCTTCTATCAAATCAGCATGGATGCCGACGGCTTCTTTACCTCTCTTTATGACAAGCGCTGCAAACGCGAGGTGCTTCTGCCCGGCCGGAAAGGCAATGTGTTCCGCGTGTATGAGGACAAGCCGGCCGAATACGACAACTGGAACATCGACATTTACTACAGCCGGAAATCATG
This sequence comes from Clostridiales bacterium, assembly GCA_012517675.1. Taxonomy (GTDB): domain Bacteria; phylum Bacillota; class Clostridia; order Oscillospirales; family Acutalibacteraceae; genus Caproiciproducens. Next base: position 8,389 of record JAAYUL010000134.1, read on the forward strand.
GGTCGCCGGCGGCGTGACCAGAATGGAGTGGGTGGAAAACGGCCCGGTGCGGGCGGTTCTTCTGACGGAACGGAAGTACTGCAATTCACTGCTCCGCCAGAGGGTTTGTTTTTACGCCGATTCCCCGAGGATCGATTTTGAAACCTGCGTCGACTGGAAGGAACACCAGCAGCTTTTGAAAGTGGAATTCCCGGTCGACGTGAATGCCGGAGAAGCCACCTACGAAATCCAGTTCGGCAACCTGAAGCGCTCCACCCACAGCAATACCAGCTGGGATCTGGCAAAGTTCGAGGTCTGCGGACACAAATGGGCGGACCTGTCCGACGGCGGCTACGGCGTAAGCCTTCTGAACGACTGCAAATACGGCTACTCCGTGAAAGATCAGGTAATGACGCTTTCGCTGATCAAGTCGGGAATTTACCCGAACCCGGACGCGGACAAGGAAACGCACCGGTTCACCTACGCCATTCTGCCGCACACCGGCGGCTGGCGGGAAGCCGGAACCGTGCGGGAGGCTTATATGCTGAACGTTCCGCTCCTGACAAGCCGCCCGGACGGGGAAGCGGTTCCGGAGGAAGCGTGCGCGAGCCTGTTCCGGATCAGCGCCCCGAACGCCGTCATTGAAACCGTCAAACAGGCGGAGGACGGACGCGGCGTCATCCTGCGCGTGTATGAGTTTGAAAACAGCCGCACCGAAGCAAAAATCACCGCGGACCGCAAGTTCGCTGAAATTTCGGAATGCGACCTGCTCGAAAATCCCGTTGCGGAAATTGCGAAAGACGCTTCGGAGTTTTCCTTTACCATCCAGCCTTACGAAATCAAAACCTTCCGTTTGCGGTAACCCGCAAAATCGGGGCGGTCAAGCCGAAACGCTTGACCGCCCCTGTGTTTACCGCCCGTTCAGATAGATGGAATCCAGCATGTTCTTCCCGGATTCCGTTTTGAAAATGGTGTCGCGGACCTTTTTGACCGCTTCTTCGGACAGCCCGTCTTCATACGCGTTGACCAGAAAGTCCGCCTCCACCAGAATCTGATAATCGTCCCCCCGGATGTCCGTGTAGGTGTGATGATGCGCGATGAGCCAGCACACCCGGTCGGTCACCGCCCCGTCGACGCCCAGCCCAGACAAAAGCCTTTTTGCTTCCGGCGGCCCTTCCGTCTGCTGATAATTCCCGGCGGCGCTGCCGTATTTTCTTTCGCTGTTCCTGATGCCGATGTCATGCGTCAGCGCCGCGATTTCAAGGATTTCCCGCGCGCTTTCGTCAAGGCCCTCCAATTCGCCCATGGCCCTGGCAAACCCGTACACCTTCAGGAAATGATTGATTCGCCGCGCGTCTCCGGCGTAATAGGCGATCATGGCGCCCATCACGTTTCCGATCTTTCCCATAAGCGTCCTCCTTCAAAAAGCATGGTCCCGCCGTTATGATGATAACATACCGGCGGGACTTTTTACGTATTCGCCCATGAACCGTCGATGCCGCCGTCAGCCGTTGCGGGCCGTTTCACACGCTTTTGTAAAAACGGCGGATCAGCGCTTCCGCGGGCTTTTCGTAAAAGCCGTAGCCGCCGTCGCGCGCGGCGGTTTCCGCCGGGGGCAGATGCGCGGGCCAATCCCAAAGGCCGAACCCTCGCACCCACGGGCGGCGGGACGCATGCTGAAAAGCGTCCGCGTACCAGCGCGCCTGTTCGTCCGCGTCGACCGCGCCCCGGACGGTCCAGTCGTTGGGGACGCGGGCCGCCCCTTGGACGGACATGCAGCCGGCCTCCGCAAAAAAGAACGGCTTGCCGTACCGCCCGACCACGCCTTCAATGCGGTCCAGCTGCTCTTCCCACGCGCCGAGCGGGTAATACCCGCTGGAGGATATGACGTCGACGCAGTCCCACCAGCCGACCTGGTCCTCCTGGTATTTGTCCGTATTGTAGCTGACCGGGCCGCCGTAAACCTCCCGCACACGCGCCACCAGCTTGCGCCATTCCGCCTCCCGCCGCTGCGCCATCACCATCTCGCATCCGGTAATGAACATCACGCAGCCGGTGCGCTGCGCAATTTCGGCGTAATGCAGCATGAACCGCGTATGGGATTCAAACCAGCGGCTCCACTTCGGCTCGCAGGGGACCTCGTTGTCAAAAAAATTGATGAAGGCGCGCCAGACCCCGTTCGCGCAGTTGACGGTCGGTTTCAAAATCACCTTCAGGCCGAGCGACTGCGCAAAGCCGATCGCGGCGCAAAGCTCCCCGTCGGAAAAGGTGCCAGGCCCGCCGAATTCAATCTGTTCCGACTGCGGCGTCTGCTGCACGCCGGAAGGCGCCAGAATGATATGGGTCGCCGCCGTGCGCTCCCGCAGGAGCCGCAGGCTTTCGCGGGCTTCCGGCTCCGCCAGGGTCCCGCGGCGGCCGAACGGCTGAAATGTGATGCCTTTGATATATTCCATACACTGAACTCCACTTCGCTGCGTATTTCTGCGTCGGTCGGCTTATTCCGTTCCATAGGTGTCCCGGAGGCTGCGCACCCGCAGCCCTTCCAGAAACGCCGCCGCCCCGCCGGGCACGGCGGGCGCTTCGACGCACCGTTCCTCGCCCCCCGCAAGGTCGAAGAAGTTGTCGCTGAGAACCGCATCCTCCCGGGGAATCAGCTCCACGTCCTTTGCGAAGGCCCGCGCGCTCACAAAAACACGGATGCAGCCGTCGCCGTCCTCCGCGCGCACGGACAGGCCCGGTTCCTTCAAATCATAATGCTTGGGCTTGACAAACAGGACGGTTCCCCGGCCGATCGTCTTCCCCGCTTCGCTCAGTGTGAAACGCAGATAGAGGGAGCGGCGTTTTTCCACCGAATCGAGCTGTTCGGAAAAATCAAGCGACGTGTACGGTGCGGCGGAAAGCGCGGGCACCCTGACCTGCGAGCCGCCCTCTAAGACGGTATTGGAATCCCCGTCGAGCAGCTTCCACGACACGGCCCCGGAAAAATCGGCGCGCGTGTCGTTGTGAAGGTACAGCTCCACCCGCGCGCCGTCCTCGCAGGCGCTGATCATCACCGGCGCGAAAAAGCGCCGCTCCGCGTATTGCAGCGCTTTCCAGCGCCCGTAATAATCGATGCTCGACCAGGAGGCCACCGGCCAGCAGTCGTTGACCTGCCAGACCAGCGCCCCCATGCAGCGCTCGCGGTTGCGCCGCAGGTGCTCCACCGCATAGCGCATTCCTTCGGCCTGAATCAGCTGGGAAACATAGAGCAGCGAGTCGAAATTTTTGGGGTAGCGGTAGTTTTCACTGACATAGTAAAGAATTTTTCCGTTGGCGGCGCTGTTTTTCTGGTGCGATTCCATTACCGGCGAAAAGATATTCCGATCCTCCGGCAGCGTGAAGCGTTCCACGGTCTTCAGGCAGGGGAAGGACTGGATGCCGAATTCCGACAGAAAGCGAGGGAAATGGTCGCGGTACGCCGTGAACGGCTCCAGCCCGTGCCAGACGGCCCAGTAATGCCGGTCGCCGCGGTTTTCGTCGTCGGGGTCGTCGAAGTCGCCGCCGGAGGAAGGGGACGAACGCCAGTAAAAGGTTTGGGAATCCAGTTCCTGCATCAGCTCCGGCAGCACATAATCGAACTGCCTGGTGTAATCGGCCTTCAGATGCGGGTCGAAGCGTTCGGACCAGCCCCAGTAGACCCAGGCGGACTCCATTTCGTTGTTTCCGCACCAAAGGCCGAGGCAGGCGTGGTGGCGGATGCGCCGCACATTGTCGGCGGTCTCCGCGATGATATTGTCGCGGAATTCATTGGTGAAGCGGTACGCCGCGCAGGCGTAGGCCAAATCCTGCCATACGACAAGGCCGTACCGGTCGCAGAGGTCGTAAAAGAAGTCGTCGGGGTAGATGCCGCCGCCCCAGACGCGCACCATGTTGTAGTGGGCGTCTGCACAGCTCTTCAGCAGGGTTTCCGTCCGTTCGGGCGTCACGCGGCCAAGAAGGTTGTCCTCGGGGATATAATTGCCGCCCATGGCGAAGAACGGCACGCCGTTGACGGTGAAGGCAAACGAGGTCCCCCACCGGTCCGGCTCCGTTTTCACCGTGAGGGTGCGCAGGCCGACGCGCAGGCGCTTTTCGTCCAGCGTGCATTCCCCGCAGATCAGCGTGACGGCGACGCCGTAAAGCGGCTGGCCGCCCATTCCGTTCGGCCACCAGAGCTGCGGGTCGCGCAGCTCCACATTCAGCACTGCGCCGCGGTCGGAAAGCGATGTGACCGCGCCGGTCACGGTGCCGTCCGGTGCGGTGACGGAAACGGCCGCCGAAAGACCGCTCTGTTCCGCCTGCGCGAGCATCCGCGCTTCGACCCGGACATGCAGCCTCACCATGCCGTCCGCGTGCTCCTGCGTGACATACACGTCCGAAAGGCGGGCTACATCGCGGCATTCAATGGAAATCCCGCGCCAAATGCCCATGTCCGGCAACTTCGGGCCCCAGTCCCAGCCGAACATATAATGGGCCTTGCGCAGGTGGGAAAAACCGTGCATCGTGTCGTTCGACTCGTCGAGCCTCAGCTTTTCGTTTTCCCGCGCGATAAAACGGTTTGGGGAATGAAAGACCGCGCGCAGGGTGTTTTCCCCGGCCTTCAGCAGCCTCCCCACATCGGCTTCATAGGTGCGGTGCATGTTTTCCGCGCGCAGTACGGGCGTCCCGTTCAGATAGAGGTCGCACAGGGTGTCGAGCCCCTCGCAGCGCAGCAGCAGGCAGTCGTGCGCGAACTGCTCCGCCGTCACCTCAAAGGTCCTGCCGTATTCATAGTCGTTTTCCGTCACCGCGGTGGCCTTCGCCTCATTTTCACGGTAAAAAGGGTCCTCCATTTTTCCGGCCCGCATCAGGTCCGCGTAAACCGAGCCCGGCACTTGAGCGGGAATCCATTCCGCTTCGCCCACCCGCCGCATATTCCAGCGGCCGTTCAAATCGATTCGTTGCATCATAAGTCCTTTCCGTTACATCCTGTAAACCGGTGCGCGCGGTTTCCCCGTCCAATGCGCCGCCCTGGTCCCTGCACCTTCCGGGGTCTGTCGGATCCTGCGTGGTTCAGGTTCGTTACTGCATGTAAAGCTTCCAATTTTATTATTTCCGTCCATAAACAAAAAGCCGGCGGATTCCGGAAAAAACCGTCCGTCATCCGGCACCATTCCGGCCGGGAGCCGCCGGGATTTCGATTATAAAAACAGAACTTCATCTATGCTACAGAGAATGGCTGCCAATGTCAAGATAAAGCCTGAAAATTTTGCACGGACACCCGATATTCTTTCCTCCGGCGGGCATAAAAATCCCCCTTTGCACTGCGAACGCAGCGCAAAGGGGGAAAGCCGGTTTTCTTTCCGGTCCGCCGTTCAGCGGATATCCAAAGCGATCACAGGGTGCCGAAAATACGGTCGCCCGCGTCGCCGAGGCCGGGAACGATGTAACCGAATTCGTTGAGATGGTCGTCCACGGCGGCGCAGTACACCTGCACGTCCGGGTGCGCCTTGGTGAGCGCCTCCAACCCTTCGGGGGCCGCGATGATACACATGAATTTAATGCTTTTGGGGCTGCTGCGCTTGATGATGGAAATTGCGTCCACAGCGGAGCCGCCCGTCGCCAGCATCGGGTCGAGGACGATCACGTCGCGCTCGTTGATGTCGAGCGGAAGCTTGCTGTAATATTCGACGGGCTGCAACGTCTTGTGGTCGCGGTAAAGGCCGATGTGGCCCACCTTGGCGGCCGGAACCATTTCAAGCACGCCGTCCACCATGCCGAGCCCGGCGCGCAGAATCGGCACGAAGGCGAGCTTTCTTCCGGCGATGACCTTCGTTTTCGCGGCGCAGATCGGCGTTTCGATCGTGGCTTCCTCCAGCGGCAGATTGCGGGTCGCCTCGTAGCACATCAGCATGGCGATTTCACTGACAAGCGCGCGGAACTCTTTGGAGCCCGTGTTTTTGTCGCGTAAAAAAGTCAGTTTATGCTGAATCAGCGGGTGGTCCATTACGAATACAGGTTTGTCCATTTAACAGCCTCCAGTATTTTATTGAACGGCGGGCCGCGGCGAACGGCCCCGCGAAGCCCCGCAAAGACTAAAGCTTGCCGTTTTCGATTGCGGTAATTTCTTCGACGCGCCTCTGATGGCGGCCGCCCTCAAATTCCGTCCCCAGAAAAATTTTGGTCAGGGCAATCGCTTTTTCCTCATCAAGGACGCGGCCGCCGAGGCAGAGGATATTGGCGTTGTTATGGCTCCTTGCTTTTTCCGTGCAGTAGTCGTTGTCGCACACCACGGCGCGGACTCCGTCCACTTTATTGGCTGCAATGCTCATGCCGATCCCCGTGCCGCAGAAAAGGATTCCCTTTTCCGCCTTTCCGTCCGCCACCGTGTGCCCTACCTGTGCCGCGATCGGGGGGTAATCGACGGACTGGCCGTCAAAAGTGCCGAGGTCCCGATACTCAATTTTCGCCGAATCCAGATACTTTTTAACGGACTCTTTCAAAGAAACTCCGCCGTGGTCCGCGCCTAGAACAATCATTTTGCCTCTCCTTTAGAATTCTTTCGTTTTTTCAGTTCCCGCTCCGCCTGCGGAACGCGCAGGTAAACGGGCATCAAAGCCGCCGGGGTCACTGTTCCGCCTTGCTCCTCCTTCGCCCGCGCGGCTTTTGCCACACAGCAGGCGCGCGGGTAAATCAGGGGTTCCGGCGGCACAACCGGATTCAACCGGCTGAACCGATCATTATTATAGCACAACTTTGCACCGTCTCCAACCAGGAACAGCGGTTTTTCATACTTTTCACATTCCAGCGCCAGATCATCCATGGAAAGCGCGCGGTCGGGCGTGAGCCGCTCCAGCTTCCCGGCATGCGCGGAAAACACGGCGTTGTAAACCTGACGGCAGCGGGCGTCCATGACGGCGCAGACCGTACCCTCCACGTGCTCCAGGTTCCTGGCGATAGCCTCCAGCGTGGAAACCCCCGCGCAGGGCTTGTTTTGCCCCATGGCAAGTCCCTTGACCGCGGCGACGCCGATGCGCACGCCGGTAAACGAGCCCGGCCCGGCAGAAACGGCGAACAGGTCCACGTCCGAAAGGTCCATGCGGGTACATTTCAAAACGCCGTCCACCATCATCATCAGGGTCTGGCTGTGCGTCAGCTTTGTGTTGATATAAAATTCGCCCAGCAACTTGCCGTCCTCCACCAGAGCG
>JAAYUL010000135.1 GCA_012517675.1 Clostridiales bacterium
TCACAGTCGTAAACACCGTCCACCATGGTTGCCTTCAGAATAATGTCGGCGTCGATTTCGGCGGCTCTCAGCGCCGCGGCGGTATCGGTTGAAAAGAAGGGATTTCCCGTGCCGCATCCAAATACGACGACCCGGCCCTTTTCCAGGTGACGGACCGCACGGTTGCGGATATATGGTTCCGCGACCTGCTGCATGGCAATGGCTGTCTGCACCCGAACGGTTACGCCGAGCTGCTCCAGCGCGTCCGCCACGCCGAGCGCGTTGATGGTGGTTGCCAGCATCCCCATATGGTCGGCGCGGGTCCGGTCCATCTTCCCGCTGCTGCGGCCGCGCCAGAAGTTGCCGCCCCCCACGACAATGCCGATCTCAACACCCATATCGGCGCATTCCTGAATTGGTTTGCAAATCCTGAGGACCGTGTCAAAGTCGATCCCGTGGGGCTGGTTTCCTGCAAGGGACTCGCCGCTCAGCTTCAGCAGAATTCTTTTATATTTAGGCTTCAAAAAAAACACCCCTGTATATTTTTACTTCATTTTACAATATGCTTATTGTAAAGTAAAGGCTTTAACCGCTAATTCTCACTGATTATTGTCAGGTTTCACAGTTCGGAAACATTTGATTGGAGCCGTACAGTGAAAAAGCATAAAAATAGCGCAGGAAAAATCCCGCGCTACTCTGTTAAAACCAATCAGTGAACCAGGCTGGCAATTTCATCCGCGAAATTATCTTCACGTTTTTCAAGGCCCTCGCCTTTTTCATAACGGATAAACTCCAGAATTTTAATCGCTCCGCCAAGCGCCTTGGCCGTTTCATCGGTATACTTCTGTACGGAAAGGTCGCCGTCCTTTACGTAAGGCTGGTCGACCAGGCAAACTTCCTTGTAGAATTTGCCGAGCCTGCCCATCACGATTTTTTCCGCGATTGCGGCGGGCTTGCCGTCGTTGACGATCTGCTCTTTCAGGATGGTCTTTTCATGATCGATCACGTCGGCCGGAACAGACTGCCGGTCCAGGTACTGCGGGTTGATTGCCGCGACCTGCATGGCAATATTTTTTGCATATTCCTTGAACTCTTCTTTTGCGGCGGTTTCCGCGGGAGCGTCAAACCGGACCAGAACGCCGATTTTTCCGCCGGCATGAACATACGCACCCACCGTGCCTTCCAGACGCTTGAACCGGCGGATTTTAATATTCTCGCCGATCGTCAGGATTTTATCTTTCAGCAAAGCGTCGACGGTCTGCTCGGTTCCCGCCGCCTTGCACTGAAGCAGAGCTTCCACGTCCGCGGGGTTCTGCTCAATCACGGTCTGGGCACAAACATTGACAAAGTTCTGAAAATCCGCGTTTTTTGCGACAAAGTCGGTTTCCGCGTTTACTTCAATATCTACGCCGACGGTAGCGCTGTCGTTCACACAGGCAAACGCGACCCCTTCGGCGGCAATGCGGCCGGCCTTTTTCGTTGCCGCCGCAAGTCCCTTCTCTCTCAGGAAATCAATTGCAGCATCCATATCGCCATTGGATGCGGTAAGAGCCTTTTTGCAGTCCATCATTCCGCAGCCGGTCTTCTCGCGAAGGGCTGCAACATCTTTCGCTGTAAAAGCCATTTTATTTTCCTCCGCTTCTTTTGTATTCAGTCATCATCCGATATCATAAGCCTTGCAAGGCCGTTTTATTCGGCGCTTTCCCCTTCGCTGACTTTTTCTTCTTCTTCAGCGGCGGCGGCGCCCATCTGGCCTTCCTTGCCTTCCACAATCGCATTTGCCATGGTGGAAGAAATCAGTTTGACAGCGCGAATTGCGTCGTCGTTGCCCGGAATCACATAGTCGATTTCGTCCGGGTCGCAGTTGGGATCAACAATCGCCACGATCGGAATCCCCAGTTTTTTCGCTTCCGCAACGGCAATTCTTTCCTTGCGCGGGTCCACGATAAACAGAGCGCCCGGAATCTGGCGCATATCTTTAATGCCGCCCAGGAACTTTTCAAGCTTTTCAATTTCCAGACGGAGCTTTGTCACTTCTTTTTTCGGCAGAAGGTCAAAGGTGCCGTCCGTTTCCATGGCTTTCAACTGATTCAGGCGGTCGATCCTGCGGCGGATGGTGCGGAAATTAGTGAGCATGCCGCCGAGCCAGCGCGCATTGACATAAAACGCGCCCGCGCGTTCCGCTTCGTCCTTCACGGAATCCTGAGCCTGTTTTTTGGTGCCGACAAACAGAACGGATTTGCCTTCCATGGAAAGATCGCGCACAAAGTTGTAAGCGACCTCCAGTTTTTTGACGGTTTTCTGAAGATCAATGATATAAATACCATTGCGCTCGGTGAAGATGTATTCCGCCATTTTCGGGTTCCATCTTCTGGTTTGGTGGCCGAAGTGTACACCGGCCTCCAAAAGCTGTTTCATAGATACTACTGCCATTTTTTATTCCTCCTTGGTTTTTTCCTCCGCTGTGTTCATTCGGACAACACAACCCGTTTCGGGCAACCATTGTCCAAACATCAGCGTGCGAATTGCGGAAAATATTATACCACACGGTACAAAATAAAACAAGCTTTTCTTTTTCCGGTTTGCCTGAAAATTCAGCCGTTGCTGAAAAATCCTCCGAACCGGTGTGTCCTTTTCTTATATCTGTAAAAATTATTGTAATTTACCAATATTGTGTCATCCCCGATAATCTGAATGTCCTTCCATTGAATGATGATATCCTCCTCTCTTCCCAAAAGTCCGAACAAACGCAGCCGGCCGTAAATAATAATCGCATTGATTCTTGCATCCGCGGTATTGATTTCGATATCACACACCGGGCCAAGGCGTGAACCGTCCTTTACATTGATCACTTCTTTTCGTCGCATATCATCCATCCTGCAGTTCAAACTCACACCTCCCGGATTATTTATATGCTGTTTTTCCTCCTAACATTAATTTCATTGAAAGAGAGCAAATATTGTGATATAATCATAAATAATAAAACCAAAAAGGGGGTTTTTTCATGAATATTTGGCACGATATTGCCCAGGACCGGATTAAGGCAGATGACTTCTGCGCGGTCATTGAAATTCCAAAGGGCTGTAAGTCCAAGTACGAGCTCGACAAGACGACCGGTCTTCTGATTCTTGACCGAATTCTGTACACCTCCACACATTATCCATCCAATTACGGCTTTATTCCACGCACCCTTGCCAGCGACAATGATCCGCTTGATGTTCTCGTTCTCTGCTCCGAGGACATGTTTCCGCTTTCCCTGGTTCGCTGTTACCCGATCGGCGTAATTTCCATGGTGGACAGCGGGATGCGCGACGAAAAAATCATCGCGATTCCTTTCCATGACCCGACCTTCAACAGTTACCGCGATATCACCGATCTGCCGAAACATATTTTTGATGAAATGTCGCATTTCTTTTCCGTCTATAAGGCATTGGAAGGAAAAGTCACCGCGATCGATGAAGTCAAAGGGGTCCAGGAAGCCAAGCAGATCATACAGGAAAGCATCGACGCTTATCTGAAGAAATACGGGGAATAACGCACATCTCCATTTCGCCGGTGCGCTCACGGCACGGAAAGCGCATCCGATCCCCCGCGGCACCTCAATGAAAAAGCGGTGCATTTTTCGCCGAAACAGACAAGCCTTTTGATTTTTCAAACAAGGCCGAAATGATGATCGCGGGTTTTCAAACGGCAGTGGCACTGTCGTTTTCCTCCTTTTGCTGGCTGTTGGCGCCGAAACCACAGCCGTTACGGCAAAAGGAGGTTCTTTTTTTATCTTGAAAACGAAAACCCCTTTTGAGGAACCGGAAGTCACCGCTTTGACAAAGTTTTGTTGGATCCATAAATCAAAAAAATTCCTGAGCGGCACTTTCGTGGCACCAAGCCTGAAAATGTGCTATGATTGTTTCAGCTGAAAAGTAAAGGCGGGGTGGGTAAAATGGAAATCAAATTTAAGAACAAAATAACTTTGACACAAGATCTTTTTTATGAATTTGCAAAGGCCATGTTGAAAAAATACACGTTATTGATGTATGGGGCGGGTGTTTTGCTTCTGATCAGTTCCATGATTTTATTTTTGCAAGAACATTTTACAGGTTTTATTGTTACGCTGATTTTTGGTATTTTCTCTCTGCTGATTTACCCGAGAGTTCTTTTCAGGACTGCAAAACGATCCTATCGGCAGCAACTGCTGTGCTATGACGGGCGAGACATCGAAAAGACGACTGAATTTACTGAAAGAATCCATATCGTATCTTCAAATAAGGCGGAGACTTTCTTTGATTATCCGCAGATTACGCAAATCTGCGAAACAAAAAATCTTTTGATTTTAAAAATAAGCCATTCGCTGAGCATTATCCTTGATAAAGAAGGTTTCGCATCCGGCGGTTTGGCATCTTTTCGGACTTTTATCCAGCAAAAATGCCTCCATTCAAACTATGTGGTCTACAAGAAGATCGGAAAAACAAGGACTCCTGTTCCTGCCGCACCGGCGTCCGTCCATCCGGATCAACAAGCAGGGAATCACAGATCGCCTGCGCCCATTTATCCCGGTACACACGACGAACACAGCGTCTTCTCTCCGCCCTTCCAGACACACGCCGGCGAGGAGCCCCACGGCCACACGGCTGCGGTTTTAAAAAACACAAGCCCTGTCATGCGGGTCATCATGATCCTCTTGTTTGTTCTTTCGTTTACCAGTATTTTTATCGCTTTACTTCTGATCAGCTCCCATCAATCGTTCAGCATGTCGCCGACAGAAAACAGCTGGATGTTTTTTTTGCCGCTCCCCATTCCTCTGGCCAACCTGATTCTCGGAATATTCTGTAAGCACAGAGGAATGAAAACGACGAAGAACATTGTGGTCGGTATTATTTTTACCTTTTTCCTTTGCGTCTTTGGCTCTTTTTCATTTCTGAACCTGACCGACACGTATTCCCACAATATGTCTTATCTCGATACCGTCGCATCAAAAATTCATTTCAGCCTGCCCGATAAAGGAAAAATCGCAACACAGAATTTTCAGCCGGATCGCCAGAAGAATTCGTCGGGAACCTCCTCCCTGTCAGAAACCGATGCTTTTGATTACTACTCCATGAGTAATATTACATTCACCGATGCAAAGCAGCTCACTGATTTTGAAGCTTCTTTGCACGGCAGCAGTTTTTGGGCAACTTCCATCGCTACGCCCACTGCCGGCATCGTACCGGAGTTTTATTCTCTGCAAACAACGAATGCCCAGGGGTTTGACTATTTTATGATTTATAACGCAGATCTCGGAACCTACAATGCACTTCCGGACCAATCGGGAATTTACCGTTTTATTTACCTTGCTTACGGCAGCAAGGAAAAGAAAATGTTTATCGGCGAATACTCCTGCAAGGTTACGCTAAAGAATTCCCCCCGGTAAAGCCGGGGGGAATTCTATGTGAAAGCAAGTCACGGTTTGTTGAGCCGCCGCTGAATTTTATTGAAAGACATACAGGGTGCCGCCCGTTTGACCGCCGGAAGTGCTGCTTCCGCCGTATTCGCTGGCATCGACCTTGGTTGCGTTTTCTTCCACGTAAGAAATAATATCGGAATTTCCGCTGCCGCCTTCTGACGAAACAAGGAAATATGTGATTTTACCTTCCGACACATACTCCTTCAGCTTGTCGAGCGTCAGGGAGTTGTCGGAACCGAGGAAGCCGCCGTAAGCGTAACAGGGAAGTCCCGTGTCAATAATAAACTGTGCGACATCGCTGGAGCGCTGGGATACCACAAGGAAGCTGCCCTCCTTATAATTTTTAACAAGATACTGCTCCAAACCGGAGGAAGATGTGGTTTCCGATGTTTTGGAGGAAGTACCCTGGAAGGTCTGTCCTCCCCCGGTTCCGGCCAGTTCCGGTCCCGCGTAAGGCAGGGTCGCATTCGGGACATACATGACCGGAGTCAGAGCCCAGCAGAACGGCGCCGCCAAAACGGAAACAAGAAGAGCTGCCGTGGAAATAACCAGTGCCAACCGCTTTTTGGTAAAGAAGTACGCGCCGAGGAGAAGAAGTCCCAACAGTCCGAATCCGGCAATAACCGGTACCA
>JAAYUL010000136.1 GCA_012517675.1 Clostridiales bacterium
ATGATCATGGTCAGGGTGCCGATGAGACCCACCATGCCGAGCGCCGCATAAGCCGAATGGACGCTGTAGACCGAGGCTGCGACAATGCTGCCGAACACGACTGAGACCAGGAAAGACAGGAGCGCGCTGATTACATAGAGGATACAGGACTGCACGGCGTGGAATTTGACCAGATCGCTCTGCTTTTCCATGAAGAAGAGCACCAGGGGAATCAGCCATGCAAAATAGCCGACACCGGGGATCCAGCTGATCACAACCGGAGCAATATAGACCAGCAATGCCATCAGATTGGCGTCCATTCCGCCGATAGACGATTTGTGGGGTTCATATACCTGATTTTTCATAATTTCTCGCCTCTTTCATTCAGAATAAAGTGAATTTCAATCCGCATATCATCGCCTTGCGGATTGCCTTGGGGCGCCTGAGCCGGTGACCTGAGCAAGCGGCTATTTCTTCGATTCGGTCGTTTCCCCTCCTCCCATATCGAGCCCGGGAATGGATATGACCTGGCCTTCCTTGTAACTGGAGGGAACGGAAAGCATGTCTTCCGGCACCTCATTGGAAAGCTCCAAAATCACCAACGTCAGTTCGAGCTCCTTGGTTTTTGTGGTGATGGCGTACAGCTTCTGGCCGTCCATAAAGAAACGCAGTGTTTCATCGCCCGTGCTGTATTCCTCATAGGGAAGGGTTTTGCCGTTTACTTTTCCGGTGCCCTTGCTGACAAAGTTCAGGCCCTCCGTGTCAATGGCCTTTTCGGTTCCCATCAGTTCCCCCATTGTGTTTTCAGCGGAGCCGAGGCTCATTTTGGAATAGGTCTTGTTTGTGTCGTCCAGCATATACAGCGTGCTGCCCTTAATAATAGTATGCGTGTTGATTTCCTCTGATTTCATAATCGCCGCAAAGGTTTTTCCGTCGGTTGCGGTTGTAACCTCGGCGCTGAAAGTCTCGTCGCCCATGGACACAGAGGTCTTGTAGCGCATCAGATATTTTTCACTTTTCATAATGTCCACAAAACCGGCGGAGAGCAGGCTCGCATTCGAGGATGACGTTTCACCGGATTTTGCGGACGATGCCGAAGCACCGCTCTGGGAAGAGGGCGTCTGGCTGCTGACTGTTGTCTGCTGCGTTCCGGTACCGCAGGCGGCAATCGAAAGTGCCATTACGGCAGAACACAGGATTATCATTGCTTTTTTCATCATTTTCCTCCTTTGAGTCGATGGCGCGGATTGGCTTTCGCGGCGGATCGCCCAGCGCTTTTTGTCCCGGGATGATCGGCTATTGAAAGCGGATATCCTTCAAAATCTGTGCGTAGTCCGCAGACAGGGAATCAAATTGATCTTCCATGTCGCCGAAGGTGATGGCAAAGGTTTTTCCGCAGGCTAAAAGATAGACATACTCATATTTCATATTCAAACTGCTTACCTTGCAGGTGAAAATGAACGCCCGGGCATCCTTTCCGTCAACCGAAATGGTTTTTACGTCGCCTGCATAGGAAACATTTTTAAAAGCCGCTTCAAATTTCTTTTTGGCTTCACCGACAATGCCGTCCAGCGTTTTTGAAGTGAAAGCGGGCTCTTCCTTCACCATAAAGCTGGCGGTTCCTTTTAAATAATGGACCTGGAGTACGGAGCCCTGCACCCGTTCCCATCCGGAGGGCGGCTGAATGACAATGTTGGTCTGGCTTTGGGAGGACGCGTTTTGCATGGAGTTACCACTTTGTGAGCTTGCGGCGGCCGTGCCGGAGGAATTCGAGCTTGCGGCGGGACGGCTGGTCGCGCCGCCCCCGCAGGCGGGCAAAGCAAAAACAATCATTCCGGAAAGCAACAGAACAAGCAGCTTTTTCATCGTGATATCCTCCGTTTACGGTTTTATTTCATGGCCGCATTCCCCGCAGAAGCGCATCCCGGGCTGAACCGGCGCGCCGCAGCCCGGGCAGACCGCCGCTTTCGGCGCCGTCATGGACGCCCCGCAGTAATTGCAGAATTTTACGCCCTGGGCGTTTTCCCTGCCGCAGGAGGGGCATTTGTTCAGCGCAAGCGAAGCGCCGCAGTTGTTGCAGAATTTCCCCGTGCCGGCGGGTTTGCCGCAGACCGGGCAGACGGTGGTTTTGCTTTCCAGCTTGCCCTGCCATACGGCCGCGGTTTCCGCAGCCTCGTCGATGTTCCGCCGCATGGCTTCCGCCCGCGCCTTTGCTACATAGACCTCCTGCCGGGGAGCGCAGTCGGTGCACAGGCCCTCGTCCTCGTTGTAGCAGGTGTCGCACACCCACCGGTTGCAGGCATGGCAGCGGTGAAAATGCTGCATGGCTTCGTTCTGCGCCCGCTCAAAGGCGTTTTCGTGCTCTTTCTGCCACTCGGGACTCATTCCTTCAAAGCGCTCCGACAGGATATCGCTGCCGCGCTCCAGAGAATAGCCGAGGTCCCCGGCCCTTCCCCCGAGCAGGCCGCCCAGAATGCTTGCTCCGTGCGCCAGCCCCCGCAGCCCCCGCCCTTTTTTGTAGGTTTCGGATTGCACAAAGGAGCTTTTGTAGCCGTCCTGACAAACATCGCAGTAAAAGGTAAACTGGAATCCCGCTTCGGTGGAATTATCTTCGTAATTGCGTGTGAAAGACTTCAGCATGTCGATCCCCTCATTTCTTTCCGCTTTTCGGATGTTTGATTTTTGCGCCGCAGGCCGTGCATTTTGTGTTTTCAAAAAACTGCCATGCCCCGCAGCGGCTGTTCTGGCATTTCACCATCAGGCTGCCGCCGCATTGCTCGCATTTTTCCTGCACAAAGGTCTGACCGCCGCACACGGGGCAGGCGACATAGAGCGGCCTGCCGCATCCCGCGCAGAGGCGCTGGCTTTTTTCCACCGGCCGAAGGCAGGTGGGGCAAAGGTAGCCGAACGGGCTGTGGCTGCCGCAGGCGGGGCAGAAACGTGCGTCCCGGTCAATATAGGCGCCGCAGTGGATGCAGGGCTGCTTGTAGAAGGCCATAACCCTACACCTCCGGCTGCCTTGCCCCGCACTCGCCGCAGAAACGTGTGCCCGGGGCAAGCTCGGCGCCGCAGTTGACACATACATTTTTTGCGGGGGCTCCCAGCTTTGCGCCGCATTCCTGGCAGAATTTTACTCCCTCGGGGTTTCTCGCGCCGCACGAGGGGCAGGTTTCCCTTTCGGCTTTTTCCTTTTCCTCCCGCTCTTTTTTGTCTTTCTCCTGCTGTGCGGATTTCAGGGAGGATTCCGCGGCAGCCAGATTGCTTTGCGTCAGCTTCAGCGCATCCGCCTGGTCGCCGAATGCTTCCGGTCCGTACTTTTCCACAGCCTGCCGCCCGATCTGCGCATAGAGGCTGGTAAGACGGTCTTTCAGCTCGTTCACTTCCGTCTGCGCGTTCATCAGCCGGACCTCCGGGTCGTCCTGCGGCATAAAGCCGGAAAGGCCTTTCATCAAACTTCCGAATCCTCCGAAAATATCTGCTGCCATATTCCAACACCTTCCTTTTTATCCTCTGTGTTCCATCTGCTTTGAACGGAATCGGGAACATCCCGGTTTTCGGATCCTTCAGGGTTCTTTTGCCTGGGGCCTGCCGAAACTGCGGTAATTGATGATCAGCTCCGCCCGTGAATTCACATGGAGCTTTCGGTAGATGGCGGTTTGGTAGGTGTTTGCGGTCGAATACCCGATTCCCATCTGGGCGGCGGTTTCTTTCAGGGTGTAGCCCTCCAGAAGAAGAAAAAAGGCGTCCTTTTCGCGCGGCGTAAGGCTTTCGGCAAGCCCAAGCTTTTCCTTGTCGCTGAGCATGAGCTTTTTTCCGTATGGGGTAGGAATCCCCGGAGAATCCGATTTCGACGAAACCCTGCCGCTTTTTTCGGAAGTGTGTTTCGTCCTTTTCAGAAGTTCCCTGACCCTTTCAATCACCCCATCTTCTTCACCTCCATTTTTTCTCCCCTTTCATATTCATTATCACTTAAAATATCGGTTCCGTCTATTCAGTAATTTAAATGAGGAGGGAAAAAACGCGGTATCATTAGTTCTAATGATGGCAAACAGTGCTAAAATACAGTGGGATTTCTTGTTAATATTGCCGCCGCCCGCGTTCGGGTGTTGCGTTTTTCCGTTTATTGTCAAGCCGGAGGAAACGCACCCGGGAACGGCCGCGCGGTACGGCGGACCGGACAGAAAGCGGGGCCGTCCTGAACAGCCCGCTGTGGTCCGGAAATCGCTTATTTCTTTTTCGGTATGCTGAATTTGGCAAAGAAAATCATCAGGGCAACAACAAATACGGCAAGAACGGCCAGGGTAATGCCCGCGAACGGTTCAACCCCGAAGTAGTCCAGAAGCGCGTTTGCAATCGCCATGATTCCGCCGAACCAGCAGAAAAGGCGCAGATATTTTTTGAATGGCTCCGCCAGTTCTTTCTTGATGTTTTCGGTTTTAAACAAGGAGCCGCGGCCTGTGACGGCGGCGTACAGCATGTAAACGCCGGCGATCCCCATAAAGATATCCATGATTTCGGTATAACGATCCATTTTTTTATCTCCTCCGCGTGAAAATCCGCCCGCCCTGCGCTTTCAGACCGTCCGGAGCGGATGCGGTCCGGTTTCATTTATTTTACCATGGTTTGTGCCCTTCTCAATTCCGGCGCGCCGATATTCCGAAAATTGTTTTCCGGGGAACCCGTCCGGTCGGTCGGAACCGTATTCCGCGCAGTAAAAAGCCGCCCGGTTAAGGCGGCTTTTAGAGAGGAGGAGAAATATGAAAAAAGAATATATAAAACCTCACGTGAGGCGCTTGTAATTGGTCTGCCGTCTTGCCGGCCCGGTATTCCGTCCAGCCTGGCAAGCGTTAGGCAGTTGTTTTATTTATAAGGATCAATTTCTTGATTCGATGGTTATAGTATAACCGGCCCATGTGTTGAGACAGTGAAGGGAAGTTAAAGATTATGTTAATAAAGTAAGAATAGTAGAAGGAATTCGGGCTGCGCCTCTCTGTATTGCCGAAAGATCCCGGTAAAATTGAAAAGGGTTCGAACCGCTTGAAACGATTCGAACCCTTTTGCTTTGTCCGTCAGGATTCTCTTTTCCTGTTTTTGCCCACCGCCAGCGCAATGGCGAGGAACGCGGCCGCGAAGCCAAGCTCCACCATCATGCAGAACAGCGTCGGCGAAAGAACGCCGTAGCTGAAAGAAGTCAGGTCGGCAATCTGGTTGTTCGCCTTTACATACCAGTAGGTCGGGGTGAAGCTGGCGATTTTCAAAACAGTGCCGTTTAAAAATTCCTGCGGCACGAACACGCCGCTGATAAAGCAGGGGCCGAGCGTCACCACGTTGCACACGGCTGAAATTGCGTTGCGGCTTTTCATCAGGCTGCCGATCAGGTAGCTCATGCCGGACAGGCACAGGGTGAGTACCAGCGAGTTGAGCACCATCCACAGGGTGTTCGGCCTGCTCAGCGCGTCGGGATTCAGCACGAAGCACGCGCCCACCATGATGATCCAGCACGCCATGGCGAAAACGAAATTCGCAAGGATAAACTGCACATTCATGCTGCCCGCCGACAGCGGGGAACAGTAGTTCCTTCGTTTCAGGTCCAGATTGTTGAACACCAGCATGATTGCGGCAATGCCGAGAATCAGGACCGCGGAAAGGGTGTAAGCCAGGTAATTAAAGTAATACACCGCAAAATCATTTTGACTGGCTGTCTGCGCGCTTGCCTGCAATTCGACGGGCGTGTCCGTGGAAAAATCGTTTTCCACGTCATTGACCAGCTTTTCCTGCGAAATGCCGTTCAGATTCTTCACATACAGCCGGGCAATATTGAGATACTGGCTGACGGCCAGATCGGTGTAGCGCGCGCTCACGGAGTCCGGGACGATGGTTTTGCCGATCGTTGCGGAACCGCCGTTCAGAAAGCTTTCGGTAAAGCCCTTCGGGATGCGGATGATATAGCTGACGGAACGAAAGAAAAGGGCGTCCTGCAGCTTTTCGGTTTCATCCGGCAGCTCCACAAAGTTGCAGGTCTTGGAAAGCTCCTTCTTCAGGCCCTGTACCAGCGGGGTGTTTTCCCCGCTGAAAAAGGCGATATTCGTTTTCGTCTGCGTGAATTCCCCGGCGGAGGAGCTCCGGGTGCTTGCGGTGGTGATCAGAATGGCGATTCCAAGGAAGATAACGACGTAGATCATCATGGAAGGCAGATGTTTGCGGATGATTTTCATGCAAAGCTTAAAGACTGGCATATTTTTGCCTCCTTATGATGAAATAGGTGCCCGCGCAGAAAATGAAGGTGCTCACGCCGAGCAGGCCCATGTTCAAAGCGTAGCGGCCGAAGGTGTCGTAGTAGTACAGGGAGTAGAATGCGTCGGTCAGCAGATTGACCGGATTCAGGTACGAGAGGATGGGGACATGCTGCTGAATGATGTATTTGATGTCACCGTACATCATGCCGGAAAGGAACGAGCCGGTCATGGAGACGGCCAGCAGTACGGCAACCTTGATTCCTTCGCCGCCCCGGATCAGCGCGCTGATGAACGCGCCGAGGGAAAGCCCCGCCAGACCGCCCGCCAACGCCGTCAGGACGACATAGACGGTTTTTGTTCCGAAATCAATGTGCAGGCCGAACATCAGGAACGCCAGCAGCACCAGAATTTCAGCGGACTGAATCAGGAGCGCCGCGCAAAAGCCGGACAGGAAGGCTTTCAGCTTGTGCACCGGGGCCACATTGACCCGCGCCGCGCGGGGCGAAAGGTTCGCCTGAATGTCCGTAATTTCTTTCAGTCCCCAAAAGCCGCCGTACATGCATGTCATGGCGAGCAGCGCGTAAAAATAATTCAGAATGTTATCCGGTTTGGCGGACGAGATCGGCACCTCGCGGGTGAAGTCCTTCTGCGCCCCGAGGTCGTTCAGAAGGCCGCGCCCAACGGCGGCGGGGTCGGTCTTTATGATGGTCGAAACGCTGGAAGCCGTGTGGCGGTAGCTGTCCAGAAAGGCTTTCAGAATATTTTCATATAAACCGGAATTTTTGACGGTCATGCCGATTTCGTCGCCGACGGTGATGTATCCTTTAATTTTGTTTTCCGCAAGAAGCTTGTCGGCAGCCTGCCTGTTTTCCGCGACTGTCAGGTCGAAGATGCGGCCGCTTCCTTTGGAGACGGACTCCAGAACGGTCCGGAAGGCGGTATCTTTTTGGTATGCGTCGCTCTGCACCACGGCAATCGGAAACGCCTGAAAGGTTTCCTCTTTGTTCAGGTTGGAAAACGCCATGTTGAAAAAAACGCCGAGAAGGATGGGGAACAGGAGCGTCCAGAACACCAGCTGGCGGTCGCGCAGCAGGCATTTCAGCCTTGTGATAAAAATGTGTGAAAACATGACGAACCTCCTTTAATCGCGAAGTTGCTTGCCGGTGATTTCAAGGAAAACATCGTTCAGGGTGGGCAGCTCGGAATAAATTCTGCCGTAACGGATGTTTTCGCTATGGAGGAAATTCAAGACCGATTCCAGATTGTTTTTTCCTTTTTCCGACTTGACCACAAGCAGGCGGTCGCTGTATTCGGCGGAAGCCACGCCTGGCATCTTTCTGAGCATCGCGAGCTTTTCCGCCGGAAGGGAGAAAAGCTCCGCCGTGATTTTTTCACCGAGCGAAATCATGGATTTCAGCTCTTCCTTCGTGCCGGAGGCAATGACTTTTCCTTTGTCCAAAATCACAATGCGGGAGCAGATCTGTTCGACCTCTTCCATGTAATGCGAGGTGTAAACAATGGTCGCGCCCTGCCGGTTCAGCTGTTCGATCCCCTCCAGAATTTTGTTTCGGCTCTGCGGGTCGACCGCGACGGTCGGCTCGTCCAGAATGATCAGCTTCGGCTTGTGGGCGACCCCGCAGGCGATGTTCAGCCGGCGCAGAAGGCCGCCGCTCAGCTTTTTCGGGTAAAATTTGCGGAAATCGTTCAGCCCGACAAAGTCGATGGCTTCTTCCACCAGCCGTTTCCGTTCCGCCTTGTCGGAAATGTACAGTCCGCAGAAATAATTGATATTTTCATAAACGGTGAGCTCTTCAAAGACCGCCACGTTCTGCATGATGATTCCGATTTCCCGTTTGATATCATATGCGGTGGGGGACATCGGCTTTCCGAAAATCTCGATTTCGCCCTTGTCGTATTTCAGAAGGGAAAGAATGCAGTTGATCGCCGTCGTTTTTCCGGAACCGTTCGGACCGAGCAGGCCGAAGACCTCGCCTTCTCCGACTTCAAACGAAAGATGGTCGAGCGCGACCAGATCTCCGTACCGTTTCACCAGATTGTTCACCTTGATAACCATGTTGGGACCTCCTCGCTTTCTGATGCTTTTATTGTACTGCGGAACGAACGCGGCGGAAAGTGCCGGGGGTCACTTTTTCCGGTGACATTTGTCACAATCGTTCCTGCGTCTGTCATTCCCGCCGTCCCGCGCACAAGTCCGGATTGTAACCGGGACCGGGAAATGGTAAGATAAAAGCAATCGGTGTAAATTCAACCGAATGGAAAAAGCTTCTCGACTTTTCAAATGAGTCCTGGGGGGATTGATGTGATGAAGAACTGGGTGGACAAGCTCCTGCTGTTTTTCTGCTGCTTTACGGTTTACCTGTGCGACCCGCTGTTTCAGGCCGGCGTGGTACCCGTGATTGTTGCAGCCGCCTTCAGCGGGCTGTTCAGCTATTTTGAAGAGGAAAAGACACGCGCCGCCCTTGCGGGCGCATTCATTCTGTGGAGCGTGTTTCTGCCGGGGCTCGCGGTGTTCCTTCCCCTCGTCTTTTACGACATGCTTTTCAACCGCTTCCGCGCGCTGTGCCTTTTGGGGTTCATCCCCGCGGCGGCTCTGTGGCAGAGCGCAAAATTCACGACCGGTGCGTTTACCGCCCTGCTGTTTTTGCTCGCCCTTTGGATTCAATACCGCACGGCCGCTCTGGAACGCCTGCACGCCCGGTATGATGAGATGCGCGACTCCGCCAAGGAAATGGAGCTGCTGCTGAAAAAGCAGAACAGCGGGCTGATGGAAAAGCAGGACTATGAAATCAACATCGCCACACTCAACGAAAGGAACCGCATCGCGCGCGATATCCACGACAATGTGGGCCATCTGCTTTCCAGCTCCATCCTTCAGGTCGGCGCCCTGCTCGCGGTCAATCGGGACGAAGCCGTGCGGGAGGGCCTCCTGACGGTCAAGGATACGCTGACAAGCGCGATGAACAGCATCCGGTCCAGCGTGCACGGCCTTTACGATGATTCCATCGATCTTTATGCCCAGGTCCGAAAGCTGACGGACGGCTTTGCCTTCTGCCCGCTTTCGTTTGACTACGACTTTCATACCAATCCGGAGCAGAAGCTGAAATACGCCTTGATCGCCATTGTAAAGGAAGCGCTTTCCAATATCATCCGGCATTCCAGCGCGACGGCTGCTTCCGTCACCTTCCGGGAACACCCCGCGCTGTACCAGCTGATTATCGCGGACAACGGCGCCGTAAAGGGTTATGACCCGGAAAACGGGATCGGATTGAAAAATATTGCCGACCGGGTATCGTCCTTCCACGGAATCTGCAATATTTCCACGGAAAACGGGTTCCAGATTTTTATTTCGGTTCCAAAGGAGAGAGAGTATACATGAAGATTCTGGTGATTGACGACGACAGGCTGGTTGCCAATTCTCTGAAAACGATTCTTGAGGCCGACCCGGAAATCGAGGTGGCCGGCACGGGAAACAGCGGGGCGCAGGCGCTGGCGCTTTATGAAACATACAAGCCGGATGTTCTGCTGATGGACATCCGCATGGACGGCATGACGGGTTTGGAGGTGGCGGAGAGCCTGCTCGGGAAATACCCGGATGCGAAAATCCTTTTCCTCACCACGTTTTCGGATGATGAGTACATCATAAAGGCGCTGCGCATCGGCGCGAAGGGCTACCTTTTAAAACAGAATTTTGAAAGCATTGTTCCTTCCCTGAAAACGGTTTATATTGGCCAGCGGGTTTTCGGGGACGAAATTGTGACGAAGATTCCGGCGCTGATTCAGGATGAGCCGCACGGAAGCCTGGAAGGCTGCGGCTTGAGTGAAAAGGAAACGGAAATGATCACGCGGGTCGCAGACGGCCTTTCCAATAAAGAGATTGCGGAAGCGCTGTATTTAAGCGAGGGCACGGTGCGCAATTACATCAGCGCAATTCTGGAGAAGCTGGGCCTGCGCGACCGCACTCAGCTCGCCATTTTCTATTATAAGCATCCCCTTTAAAACAGGGAAGCAGCATGAAGTCTGCATGGCTTCACGCTGCTTCTCTGTGGTATTCGGTGTTTTCAAGCGGTCCCGAAGCGGAAATCCGCGCCCGTTCCCTGTTGTCGGGAATTATTTCAGGTAAATCCTCTTTCCTTTGCGCTGCTGCCGAGAGCCCCCAAAGGGAGGCAGAAACGGGTGCACCGACCCGGAGGGGCAAGCCCCTGCATCAATATTCAATGTTATTCAGCGATTCTGCAATCGGCTGACGAGTGATCCAACGAACGGGACGAATACTAAGCGATTTCAATCCACGCTCCCCGTGTGGGGAGCGACCCGTAATCGGCAACCTGATAGGTCACTTTCTCAATTTCAATCCACGCTCCCCGTGTGGGGAGCGACCCGAATGCGGGTGGAACTGAGTGGTATGTCGAAAATTTCAATCCACGCTCCCCGTGTGGGGAGCGACTATTGCTTGTGATGATAAGCCG
>JAAYUL010000137.1 GCA_012517675.1 Clostridiales bacterium
ACGACTATAATGATTCCGAGCAGGAAGAGACCCCCGAGCAGGAGGAGGAACAGGAGTTCCATACGCGCGACACCATCCGCCGCGCCCCGGCGCCTTCGGGCGGCGGGAACAAGGTCGTCAATATTCACGCCACCGCGCAGCTTCAGGTGGTGCTTTTCAAGCCGGAGCGTTTCGGGGAAGAAACCTGCGCCGTTGCGGACGAGCTTTTGAAAATGCACACGGTCGTGCTGAATCTTGAAAACACCAACAAGGACATTTCGCGCCGGATTATCGATTTCCTGAGCGGCGTCGCTTACGCGAACGGCGGGAAGATCAAGCGCGTTGCCACCAGCACGTTTATCATCACCCCTTATAATGTCGACCTGACCGGCGACGACGTTCTGGACGAGCTGGAAAACAACGGCGTCTACTTTTGACGGAGAAAAATTTGTCGGACTCCGTGTTTGAAGCCAGGCTGAACGACTGCGTCCGCCTGGCGCAAAACGGGGGCAGGCCCCGCTTCCTTGGCTTTCTGGACGAGCGGGAGGCGGACGCTGCGCGGAATACAATGAAACATCTCTGCTTTGAAAACTATATGCTCCGGGGCGGTCACGGGGACCCGGAGCGTGTAGTTTTTGGCGCATTTCCGGATTTTATGGAGCCGGAGGAAGCCGCGTTTCCGATTGCCGCCGTCACCGCGCGGTTTCGCCGGTGCGACAGCCTTTCCCACCGTGATTTTCTGGGCGCGCTTCTCGCGCAGGGCATAGAGCGCGAGACGCTGGGCGATATTCTGGTGGAGGAAGGCCGCTGTGTTTTCTTTGTCCGCAGCGAAATGGCGGACTTTATTTTATCGCAGGTGAAGAAAATCGGCAGGGTGGGGGTCAGCCTTGCCCCCGGCATGGAAATGCCGCTGCCGGCGGCGGGCCGGTTCGAGGATTTTTCCGCGGTGGTTGCTTCCGCCCGGCTGGACTGCATTGTGGCCGCGGCGGCCGGAACCAGCAGGGAAAAGGCCGCGGAGCTGATCCGGGCGGGCATGGTGATGCTGAACCACACGGAGGCGGGCTCTGTTTCCGCGCCGGTCGCGCAGGGCGACAGGCTTTCCGTCAGGGGGAAGGGGCGCTATCTTCTGGACCGCCTTGGCCCGGTGACGAAAAAGGGCAGGCTGAGCATTGCAGGCAGAAAATATAGTTAACGGAGGGAATTCGGCATGCTGTCATTAAACGATATTATCAACGCCAGTTTCAGAAAATCCGGTTTTTCCGGTTACCGCACCGACGATGTGGATCACTTTATCGACGAAGTGAAAGAGTCCTTCGACACGATGCTTAAAAAGAACATTGAGGAAAAGGATGCGGCCGAAAAGCTGAAACAGGAAAATCAGCAGCTTTTGGAGAAGCTGAAAATCCTTGCCGACAAAGTGGAAGAATACCGCGATGAAGAGGAAGGCATTAAAAACGCTTTGATCAGCGCGCAGAAGCTGGGGGACGCTTCCGTCCGCGAAGCGCGCCACAAGGCGGAAATCATTATGAAGGACGCCAACCTGAAAGCGGAGCGCATTATTTCGGGCGCGAACCAGGAAATTGTGGAGCAGAAAAAGGAAATTGAGCGGCTGAAGCAGAACGCGGCGGATTTCCGTTCCAAGCTGCTTGCCATTTACCGCGAACATCTTACGCTGATCAACGCGCTGCCCACCCGCAAACAGGAGGAACCCGCCGAGCCGGAAGAACCCGCGCCGGAACCGGATTTCGCCGGCGAAGAGCCCGCCGGGCCGGAGGACGGAGCGCAGTGCTTCCGCGCCGACGTTTCCGGGTTTGACGACGCTTTTGCGGCGCCGTCCTCCCATTATTCCGATATTCCGTTTGACAATGCATCTGATATCTCCGCCGATGATCATTCTCCGGACGGTATCTCTGAAGAATAAAACAATTCATACCTTAAGGAGAGAAAAGAACCCATGGATTACAAAAGCACCCTGAATCTTCCCAAAACAAGCTTCCCCATGCAGGCCGGCCTGCCCAAGCGCGAGCCGGAGATGCTCAGGGACTGGAACGAAAACGAGATCTATGAAAAGGTCATGAAAAAGAACGAGGGCAAGCCGGTTTACGTGCTGCACGACGGCCCTCCGTACGCCAACGGGGACATTCACCTCGGCACCGCGCTGAACAAGACCCTGAAGGATATTATCGTCCGCTACAAAAACATGTCCGGCTTTCAGGCGCCCTACGTGCCCGGCTGGGACACGCACGGCCTGCCGACCGAGCTGAAAGCCAGAAAGAAGGCGGGGGTCGACAATTCCACTACGATTTCCGACGTGGAGCTGCGCAAAATCTGCCGCGAGTTCGCGCTGAAATACCTGGACGACCAGCGCAAACAGTTCCGCCGCCTCGGCGGAATCGGCGACTGGGACCACCCCTATATTACCCTGACGCATGATTTCGAGGCCAAACAGATCGAGATTTTTTCCGAAATGGCGACCAAGGGCTATATTTACAAGGGCCTGAAGCCGGTTTACTGGTGCCCCGAATGTGAAACCGCGCTTGCCGAAGCGGAAATCGAATACGCCGAAGACCCCTGCAGCTCCATCTATGTAAAATTCCGCGTCACAAACGACAAGGGGCTGTTTACCGCAAAGGGCGCAGACCTGGCGAACACCTATTTTGTCATTTGGACCACCACGACATGGACACTTCCGGGCAACGTGGCAATCTGCCTCGGCCCCGATTTTGAATATTCTTTGATCCGCGCGGGAAAAGATTATTATGTGATGGCGACCGCCCTTTATGAAAACGCGATGAAGGAAGCGGGCATTTCGGATTACGAAGTCGTTGCAAGCTACAAAGGCTCCGATCTGGAGCTGATGGAGACCGCGCACCCGTTCCTCGACAGGACTTCGCTGGTCATCGTCGGCGACCATGTCACGCTGGAAAGCGGCACCGGCTGCGTTCATACCGCACCCGGCCACGGCGTGGAGGACTTTGAGGTCTGCCACGACCATTACCCGCAGCTTCCGGTCGTTGTCCCGGTGGACAGCCACGGCAAGCTGACCGAAGAAGCCGGCCCGCTGTTCGCCGGCCTCACCACCGAGCAGGCCAACAAGGCGATTGCAGCCCATCTGCAGGAAACCGGCGCCATGTTTGCCATGGAGCATATCATCCACCAGTATCCGCACTGCTGGCGCTGCAAAAAGCCGGTGCTGTTCCGTGCGACCGAGCAGTGGTTCTGTTCGGTGGATGCGATTAAGCGGCAGGCGGTGGAGGAGATCAATAAGGTCCGGTGGATTCCGGCGTGGGGCCGCGACCGCATCACCTCCATGGTCATGGACCGCAAGGACTGGTGCATTTCGCGCCAGCGCCGCTGGGGCGTGCCGATCCCGATCTTCTACTGTAAGGACTGCGGCGAGCCGCTCATCTCCAAAGAGGCGATGGCGGCGGTTTCCGATCTGTTCCGCAGGGAGGGGAGCGACGCCTGGTACAGCATGGACGCCGGGGAAATTCTTCCCGAAGGGATTCGCTGCGCGAAATGCGGCGGCTCCGAATTTACCAAGGAACACGATATTATGGACGTCTGGTTCGATTCCGGCGTAACACACGCCGCCGTCGCGGACCAGCGGCCCGAGCTTCACTGGCCCGCGGACCTCTATCTGGAGGGCGCCGACCAGTACCGCGGCTGGTTTCAGTCGTCGCTGCTCACCTCCGTCGCGTGGCGCGGGAAAGCGCCGTACAGGGCGGTCGTCACCCACGGCTGGGTGGTGGACGGCGAGGGCCGTAAAATGTCCAAGTCCCTCGGCAACGGAATCCTTCCGGGCGAAATCGTGGAGCAGTACGGCGCGGATATTCTGCGTCTTTGGGTCGCTTCCTCCGACTACCATGCGGACATCCGCATTTCCAAGGAGATTTTGAAGCAGCTTTCCGACGCGTACCGCAAAATCCGCAATACCGCGCGCTTCATTCTGGGCAATCTCAGCGATTTTGACCCGGATACCGACAGGGTCGCGTCCGACAGGCTGCAGCCGATCGACCGCTGGGCGCTGCATCAGCTGGACGGCTTGACCGCGCGCGTCTGCGAGGCTTACGAATCCTTTGAGTTCCACAACGCCTACCATGCCATCCACAATTTCTGTGTGGTGGACATGTCGAATTTCTACCTGGATGTCCTGAAGGACCGGCTCTATGTGGAAAAGGCGGCGAGCGAAAGCCGCCGCGCCGCGCAGACCGCCATGTACCTGATTCTGGACGGAATGACCCGGCTGGTTTCCCCGATTCTCGCGTTTACCTCCGATGAAATCTGGCGGAGCATGCCGCACGACGGCGGGGTGGATAAAGAATGCGTGCTGTTCAACGAAATGCCGAAGCCGACCGGCGTGGACGCCGACGCGGCGTTTATCGCCAAATGGGACCGCATCCATCTGATCCGCGACGACGTGAAAAAGGCGCTTGAAGTGGCCAGAACCAACAAGGTCATCGGTTCTTCCCTCGACGCGAAGGTCGAGCTGTTCGCCTCCGGCGAGCTGTACGGCTTCCTCCAGTCGGTCGAAGAGGAGCTGCCCGCTGTCCTGATCGTTTCGCAGGTCAAAGTCAGCGGCGAAGGCCGGGGCGAGTTTTCCGGCGAAGGGCTGCCGGAGCTTTCCGTCACCGTGTCACACGCGGAAGGGGAAAAATGCCCCCGCTGCTGGAGCTACAGCAGTACGGTCGGCAGCGACCCGAACCATCCCGAAGTGTGCGGCCGCTGCGCACATGCGCTTGACTGATTTGATAAAAAGGGCGGGCTTTCAGTTCGCCCTTTCTTTATTTGGAATTTTGAATGAAACAGTAAGGGGGACCTTTCATTGCCAATCATTGCCCTGCTTCTTTCCGCTTTGCTGGTCGCGGCCGACCAGCTGATCAAGCTGCTTGCTGTGGAGTACCTTCAGCCGGTGGGCCAAATCACGGTCATTCCCGGGATCTTCAATCTGCTTTACCTTGAAAACCGGGGCGCCGCGTTCGGCATTCTGCAAAATCAAAAATGGTTTTTTATCGCCGTGACCGGCGTGATTACGCTGGCGATCATTTTCGCGCTGTTCCGCTACAACAATCACGAGTTTTTTTCCTACGCCGCTTCCATCCTGATTATCGGCGGGGGGATCGGAAATTTGATCGACCGCGTCCGTTTGAGCTATGTGATCGACTACCTCAGCTTTTCCTTTTTTCCGCCCATCTTTAATTTTGCCGACTGCTGCGTCACGGTCGGAACGCTGCTTCTGGTGATCCATTTTCTGTTTTTCGCGGAAAGGGAAAGCTCGTCGAACAAGGTGATACGCAGGCGATGAGTACGCGGACCATGCGGATTGTTCTGGAGCCGGACGACGCCGGCGTTCGCTTCGATAAACTGATCGGCCTGAAATTTCCGGAGCTGACCCGTTCCGCGGCGGAAAAGCTGATCGCGGGGGGGATGGTGACTCTGAACGGGAAGCGGCTGAACAAAAGCGGAAAGGGCGAGGCGGGCGACTGTTTGGAGGTCGCTCTGCCCGCGCCCGCGCCGCTGGACGTTTTGCCGGAGGACATTCCGCTCGACATCCCTTATGAGGACGAGGACCTTCTTGTGGTGAACAAACCGAAAGGCATGGTGGTCCACCCCGCGCCGGGCCATTCCACCGGCACGCTGGTCAACGCGCTTTTGGCGCACTGCGGCGATTCGCTTTCCGGCATCAACGGGGTAATCCGCCCCGGCATCGTGCACCGCATTGACAAAGACACCAGCGGCCTTCTGATTGTGGCCAAGAATGATTTTGCCCACAGAAGCCTCGCCGCGCAGATCAAGGCGCACAGCTTCACCCGCATTTACGAAAGCGTGGTGTACGGCAGCCTGAAGCAGGACGACGGCACGGTGGACGCGCCCGTCGGCCGGCATCCCGTTGACCGCAAAAAAATGGCGGTCACGCAGAAAAATTCGAGAAACGCGGTCACGCATTACCATGTGATCGCCCGTTACCGCGGGTTTACACATGTGCAGTGCAGGCTGGAAACGGGCCGGACCCACCAGATCCGCGTCCACATGGCTTATATCGGGCACCCTGTTGCGGGCGATCCGGTTTACGGCCCCAAAAAGCAGATTCCCGGCCTGAACGGCCAGTGCCTGCACGCCAGAGTGATCGGCTTCCGGCACCCGCGCGACGGCCGTTATCTGGAAATCACCAGCGAGCTGCCGGCTTATTTTACCGGTTTCCTTGCACGCCTGCAACAGGAATAAGGAGGAACATCATTGGATTTCAGCAATATTCTGGTCATATCCGACCTGGACGGCACACTGATCGGGGAGGATCATCATATCCCGCTGCGCAACCGGGAGGCGATCGACCGGTTTCAGCGGGAGGGCGGGCATTTCACCGTTGCGACCGGCCGTTCCCTTGTTTCCGCCGGCCCGTATATCCGGACGGTTTTGCCCAACACCCCCGGCATCATTTTGAACGGCACGGTTCTGTACGATTTTGCCGCCGGCGGCATCCTGTGGAGCGGCCCGATGGAGGCGGCGTGCGCCGTGCGGTACATCCGGAAAATCGCCGCCGCCTTCCCCAGTGCGGGAATGGAAGTTTTCGCGGAGGAAGAGCAGGGGGTTGTCCTGCACAACGGCTATATCCGCGAACACCTGGAGTATGAGGGCATTCAGGACAAGCACAACGATATTCTGGACGGCAGGCCGCTGTGCAAGGTGCTGATTGCCGACGACGCGGACGTGGTGCGGGACATCATCGCGTTCACCCGCTCGTTTGCGCACCCGGAGGTCCGTTTTGTGACTTCCAGCCCGTCTTATCTGGAAATGCTCCCCGCGCGGGCGAGCAAAGGCAGCGCGCTGGAGCTTCTGGTCAGCCGGCTGGGCTTCAGCATGAAAAATGTTTACGCGATCGGGGATTATTATAACGACGTGGAGCTTTTGGAAACGGCGGGATTTGCCGCCATGCCGCAGAATGCGCCCGATGAACTCAAATCCCGCGCGGATCTGGTGGTTGTCCGGTGCGGGGAAGGCGCGGTTGCCGATTTGATTGAAACCGTCGAGCGGGCGGCCAGATAGAGGCTGCCATGGAAGAGGAAGCTTTACATATCCGGTACCTGATCGTCGTCGCCGCGGTGCTCTGCGCGCTGATCATCGGCTATAACGCGTTCTTTGTGCCGGAGGTTTCACTGCCCGCCGTTTCCGTCGACGCCTCCGCCCCGTCGTCGGGGTCCTCTTCTTCGGAAGGGGCTTATGTACCGAAAGCGCCGTCCTCCGGGCAGGCGTTTGCGGGCTCGTCCAAAGGGGAGGCGCGGGGAAAGATCAACATCAACACCGCCACGGCCGCGCAGCTCAGCGACGGCCTGACCGGTATCGGTCCGGTCATGGCGAAGCGCATCGTGGAATACCGCGAGAAAAACGGGGCGTTCAAAAGCATTGAGGCGCTGAAAAATGTTTCCGGCATCGGCGATAAAACCTTTGAAAAACTGAAGAACGACATTACGGTGGACAACGGCTGAGGCTGTTTCCGTAAAAAACTGCGCCTTGAATCAGCTTGGAAAGCTCAATCAAGGCGCAGCTTTTTGTGCGCTGTTTTTTGCAAGGTTGTTTTGTCATTCGCGTTTCGTTTCCGCAGGAAATCCTGCTTTACTTGCTTTCGTAGAACGCTTTGAATCCCTGATAGGTCGTGTAAACGTCGAGTTTGGAAACGACTTCAAACGGAGCATGCATGGAAAGCACCGGAACACCGACGTCGAGCACGTCGATGTCGAGGCTGGCGATAAACGCGGCGACCGTTCCGCCGCCGCCGGCGTCCACCTTGCCGAGCTCGCCGATCTGCCAAAGCACGTTGTTCTTTTCAAAAACGGAGCGGATTTCCGCCACAAATTCCGCGCTTGCTTCGCTGGTCCCGTTTTTTCCCCTCGCGCCCGTATACTTCGCAATCCCGATGCCGTTGTTGATATAGCAAGAATTGGTCGGTTCGTACACGCTGGCATAGTTCGGGTCGTACGCCACGGCCACGTCGGCGGAAAGGCATTTTGACCTGCGCAGAACGTGCTGCGGCTCCA
Organism: Clostridiales bacterium; assembly: GCA_012517675.1. Lineage (GTDB taxonomy): Bacteria > Bacillota > Clostridia > Oscillospirales > Acutalibacteraceae > Caproiciproducens. The sequence continues at coordinate 8,013 of JAAYUL010000137.1, forward strand.
GCCCCTCGGAACGGGCGAGATCCGCGATAAAGTAGTGCATAAACTGGGAGTTCAGCCCGGTGTTGCCGTCGCTGCCGATTTCCTCGCGGTCCGCGAGAACGGTGAGAATGGTGTTTTCCGGGTTTTCGGCGCGCAGAACCGCCATCAGCGCGTCGTAAGCGCACACTCTGTCATCGTGGCCGTAGGCGCCGACCATGCTGCGGTCAAAGCCGATGTCGCAGGCAGGAAAGGCCGGTACGAATTCAATATCGGCGGAGACGAAGTCCTCTTCCGTCATGCCGTACTTTTCGTACAGGATGCGCATGATGCTCAGCTTGACCAGATCGTCGCCCTTGTCGGCGCGCACCGGCCAGCTTCCGGCCATGATGTTCAGGTTTTCCCCCTCAATCGCCTTGCTGATTTTTTTCTCCATCTGCTCGGCGCTCAGGTGCGGCAGCAGGTCGGTCACGCAGAACTGCGGGTCGCCCTCCTCTTCGCCGACACGGATGTCCACCTGCGTTCCGTCCTTCAGAACGACGTGCCCGTGCATGGAAAGCGGGGTCGCCGTCCACTGATATTTTTTGATTCCGCCGTAATAATGCGTTTTCAGCCACGCGATGTCGTCCTTCTCATAAAGCGGATGCGGCTTTAAGTCGAGTCTGGGGGAATCGATATGCGCGGCGGTGATGCGCACGCCGTTTTTGCAGCCGCTTTTGCCGATTACCGAGAAAACGACCGCCTTGCCGCGGTTGTTGTAATACACGCGGTCGCCGGCCTGATAGCGGCGGTCCGGGTCAAACGGAACGAAACCTTCCTTTTCCGCGGCCTTGACCGCGTAGTTCACCACCTCGCGCTCCGTTTTCGCAAGGTTCATGAATTCCTTGTAGCGTTCGCAGAAGGACTCCGCTTTTGCAACCTTTTCGTCCGAATACTGGAAATAGCCGTTCCTCCGGTTGAGAAGCAGCTTTTCCTTCAGCTTCTTTACTTCCTCTTTTTCCATCGTTTTACTCATCGATCGTTTCTCCTTCGCTGTTGAATCGGTATATGGTTTTATATTGTTTGTAATTTTTCAAAACGGCATTCACGTAATTTTTTGTTTCGCTGTAAGGAATCTGATCCAGCGTTTTGCCGTCTTTGGAAAGAGCGGAGTCCTTGAGCCAGTTGTTCACCGTGCCGATCCCCGCGTTGTACGCGCACAGCGAGGTGCTTGTCACCGGATATTTTTCCAGCAGGATCGACAGAAATTTGCAGCCGTAGCGGATGTTGATTTCGGGCGATTTCAAATCCTCCGCCGTGTACGCCCGGTCGCCCTTCTGCTTGGTCTGCAGCCAGTCGAATGTTTCCGGGGTAAGCTGCATCAGCCCAACCGCCCCGGCGTGCGAAACCGCGTCGGCGCGAAAGTTGCTTTCCGCCTTGATCACGGAATACACCAGGGCGGGTTCCAGCTTGTTGTCGGCCGCTTCCTTTACCACAATACTTTCATACCGGATCGGATACGCCTGCTCCATAAAATAGTGATAGCCGCGGTTCAAAAAGAAACTTGCGGCCAAAATCAAAACGGCGGCCGTAATAAAAAAGACGAGCCATTTTCTGTTTTTTCGATTTGAGTTACGTTTCATGGAATTCTCCAAAAATTTGTGCCAGGACCGTTTTGGCGGCCTGAACAAGCTCTTCCGGCGAAGATGCGCCGTTCAGAACATAATCCGCGCGCCGGGTGTAATATTCGTCTTCCGGCTGGGCGGACATTCTTGCGAGCGCCTGCTCTTCGGAAATTCCGTCCCTTTTGACGATGCGGGCAAGCCGCACCTCCCGCGGGGCAAGCACCGCCGCCGTTTTGCCGCAGAGGCAGTCCGCGCCGCTTTCAAACAGCAGGGGAACGTCCAGAACGACCGGCTGCCGCAGGCTGAGCCGCGCGGCGCGGTCGCGTATTTCCTTCAGAATCAGCGGATTGGTGATCCGGTTGAGCCGGGCCGCCTTCTGCGGGGTGGCAAACGCGCGGGCGGCGAGCAGCTCCCGGTTCAGCGCGCCTTCGCTGTTTACAATGTCTTCCCCGTACTCCGCCCGGAGCGCGGCAAGGCATTCCGGCAGCGCGGTGATTTCCCGCGCGACGCGGTCGGCGTCGACCACCGCGCAGCCCTCTTTCGCCCAGACCGCGCAGACTGTGGATTTCCCGGCGCCGGTCGGGCCCGTAAGGCCGATGACAGGCTTACTCAAGGCGAAGCACCTCGAATCCCGCGGCGCGGATCAGCCGGTTGTAAACCGCCAGCCCCACGCCCTTCGGCTCCGGGCAGCGGGCATAGACGGTTTTGGCCTTCATTTCGTCCAGCTTGCGCAGCGCGTCAAAAAGCTCGCGCGCCTGCTCGCCGCAGTCCCGCTCCCCGCCGTAGCAGACGGCCGGAACGGCAAGTCCGGTGTTTTCACCGTTGTAGCAAAGGGCGGCGACGTCCGGCGCCGCATGGCTGTTTACGTAAGTTTTATATGCTTCAAAGCTGCCGTCCAGAATAATCACATTGGCTTTGGGGGAATAATGCTTGTATTTCATTCCCGGGGAAGCGGCGCGAACACCGTCGGCCAGCGGATGAAGCACCGCCGGGTCAAGCGCCACGTTCCCGAGTACCTCGCGGAGCTGCTCGAGCGTAACGCCGCCCGGGCGCAGCAGGCGCGGCGGGTCGGCGGCAAGCGTGACCACGGTGGATTCCACCCCGACGCCGCAGGCGCCGCCGTCGAGGACGGCTTCGATCTTGCCGGAAAGGTCGTTCATCACGTGTTCGGCGGTCGTGGGGCTCGGGCTGCCGGAAAGATTGGCGGAAGGCGCCGCGAGGGGAAGCCCCGCCGCCGTGATGAGCGCGCGCGCGACGGGGTGGGACGGGAACCGCACCGCGACCGTCGGCAGGCCGGCGCTGACTTCGTCTGGAATGATTCCGGATTTGGGAAGGATTATGGTGAGCGGCCCGGGCCAGAACCGTTCCGCAAGGCGCCCGGCCGCTTCGGGAACGCTTTGGACCAGCGGGTAAATCTGGTCGAATTCTGAAATATGTACGATCAGGGGGTTGTCCATGGGCCTGCCCTTCGCGGCAAAAATGCGCGCGACGGCCTTGCCGTTCAGGGCGTTCGCGGCAAGGCCGTAAACCGTTTCGGTCGGCATGCCGACCAGGCCGCCGTCTTGTAAAATCCGCGCGGCGGTTTTAATGGCTTCGGGGTCGTTTGCGCGGAGCAATTGGGTTTGCATGGTTACGAATCTCTCTCTTCCGACTTTTGTTCTATGGTGTCCTGGAGTTGTTCCGCCCGGTCGGCGGCGATCAGCGCGTCGATGACGTCCTCGATATTTCCGTTCAGCACGTCGTCCAGACGGTAGATCGTGAGCCCGATGCGGTGGTCGGTCAGGCGGCCCTGCGGGTAATTGTAGGTGCGGATGCGTTCGGAGCGGTCGCCCGTTCCCACCTGGGACTTGCGGTCGTTCGCGATCAGCGCGTCGTGCTTTTCGCGCTCCATTTCATACAGGCGGGAACGCAGGACCTTGAGCGCCTTGTCCTTGTTTTTATATTGGCTTCGTTCGTCCTGGCATTCCACCACCATGCCGGTGGGCAGGTGGGTCACGCGGATGGCGGAGGACGTTTTGTTGATGTGCTGGCCGCCCGCGCCGCTGGAACGGAAGGTGTCGATCTGCAGGTCTTTCGGGTTGATCTCCACCTCCACCTCGTCGGCTTCGGGCAGGACCGCGACCGTCGCGGTGGAGGTGTGCACCCGGCCCTGCGTTTCCGTTTCCGGCACGCGCTGAACCCGGTGAACGCCGCTTTCGTATTTCAGCCGGGAATACGCGCCGTCGCCGGTAATCATAAAGCTGACTTCCTTAAAGCCGCCGAGCTCCGTTTCGTTCAGGTTTAAAATTTCCGTTTTCCAGCCCTTCGATTCCGCGTACATGCTGTACATGCGGAACAAGACGGCGGAAAACAGCGCGGCTTCCTCGCCGCCCGCGCCGCCGCGGATTTCCATGATGACGTTCCGGTCGTCGTTCGGGTCGCGGGGCAAAAGCAGGATTTTCAGCTCCTCGGCGCAGCGGTCCATGTCCGCTCTGGCCTGCTCCAGCTCCTCGTCGGCCATTTCCTTCAGCTCGCGGTCCAGGCCGGTTTCGTTCAGAACCGAAAGAGCGTCCTCCTGCGCCTGAACCGCTTTTTTATATTCCCTGTATTTTTCCACAATGGGGGTGATGCTTTTGGTTTCCTTCATCAGCTCCGTGTAAAGTGCCTGATTGGTGACCACGGAGGGGTCGTAAAGCTTCAGGTTTAGTTCCTCGTAGCGCTTTTCAAATACTTCGATATTTTCAAACATGATTCTCTCTCCTGCATTTAAAATCATTCGGTTTTCAAATGAGGAGCGCTACAATTCGTCCTGCGTGTTTTCCCGGATAATCTTTTTGATATTTTTTTCGCACTTCAGTCTGGGCACCATAATTTCGTGCCCGCAGGAAGTGCAGCGGATTTTGAAATCCATGCCGGAGCGGAGCACCAGAAAGGTTCTGCACCCGCACGGATGCGGCTTTTTCATCTGTAAAATATCGCCCGGTCTCACATCCATATTCCGCGCCCTCCTTTCCGTGCTTTTTTCAGCATACTGATCATAGTATATCACCAAATTGCCGGAAAAGACAATATATTTTTCGGATTTACTTGCCTGATCCCGCCGTAAGTCGGCGGATGAGGAAGGGGATGCGCTGAGATCGGGCGTTTCCACCCGTTCCAAGCGCATCCCCTGATTTATAAATGTCTGCGGATGCTGATGTGGATACTGACAAACTCTGTTTTCAGCCTTACTTACGCGGCGCGGTTGTTTTTGTCCAGGCTTGTTTTCAGCTTTTCCGAAAGGGAACCGACCAGGGGAATATGATACTCCTTATAGCCCCATGCCTTGACCATCGCAATGATTGCAAAAACCG
>JAAYUL010000013.1 GCA_012517675.1 Clostridiales bacterium
CTGAATCTCGCATACCTGAAAAAAGCGGGCGTATGGAGCGACATCAAAATTATTTTTCAGACGATTTTCGAGGTGCTTGTTCCTCCACGCAGGGAAAAAGAATAAATGATACAGGAAGCGGTTGCGCGTTATATTTCACCTCAGACCGGAAACAATAGGTCTGAGGTGATTTTATGTTTTGGAGGAAACCCGAAAAAACAAAAGCAGAAAAGAAAAGCCGTTCAAAAGCCGAAGCTCTCTCCGACACGATGCGCACGGAAAATCGCGGCGAAATTCCTACTGATGTGATGGGAAGCTATACCGGCACGCCGTACGACGGCGGAATGCCGTCGCAGGATGCGGATGACCTGTAAAAATCAGCCATATTTTCTCTTTGATTATCATACAATAGGTTAACGGCGGAAAAAGGCGGCTTTCCTGCGGATTTCACGCGGGGAAGCCGCCGAACGGCAGAATGCGGCGACAGCGGCGCAAACCGGGAGCCGATTGCGCCGGTTCTGTGGTTTTCCTTTGATTAACAACGGAACAGTGGGTGATTGCTTGTTGAACCGTATTATAAGAAAGAGAAAAATTTTAACCGCTCTTCTATTGACCGCTTTCCTTGCCGCGACCGCGGGGGCCTTCAGCCTCTGCGCGCATCAATCGCCCGCTGTGCCGGCACAGGGGCAGGCAAGCTCGTCTCAGCAGGAGCCGGAAAAGAAAAAATTCATCAAATGGGTCGACTTTAACGTTACCTATCTTGCGATGCAAAAGGCAATGAAAATCGACATTGACTCTCACAAGTGCGGCGGAACGATCTGCTGGATCGATCTGCTGGCCTACCTTGGGACAAAATACGGCGGGGATTTTTCAAAATATAAAAGCAACGATATGGATATTCTCGTCGGTAAGCTTCAATCAAAAAGCATCGGCGAGCTTACCGCGGGCATGAAAAACTTTTCCTATTATAAAGAAGCGTATTCCGCCGTTCTGGGCGGGCTGGTCGGCAAATTTACCGTCAACGGCGCGGAGCAATACGGACTGATCGGATTTTCCCCCATCGCCAAATCGTTTCCTTATCAGGATTACGATGATTTCGGCACAAGGCGCACGTACGGCTATTCCCGCCCCCACCTTGGCCATGACATGCTTGCCGCAACCGGGACCCCGGTGGTCGCGGTGGAATCCGGCGTGGTGGAGGCGCTGGGGTGGAATCAGTACGGCGGCTGGCGGATCGGGATCCGCAGCTTCGATTCAAAGCGGTATTATTATTACGCGCACCTGCGCCAGAACCGCCCCTACGCGGAAGGGCTCGCGGTCGGGCAAACGGTCACCGCGGGCGATGTAATCGGTTATGTGGGGCACACCGGCTACAGCACGACGGAAAACGTTAACAATATCAACGTAAGTCATCTTCATTTTGGTCTGGAACTGATTTTTGACGAGAGCCAGAAGGAAAGTGTAAACGAAATCTGGATTGATCTTTACCAGATTACCAAACTTCTGCGCCAGCACCAGATGGAGGTGGTGCGCAACAGTGAAACCAAAGAATACACCGCCAAAAAACAGATTGAAGTCGCTTCGGAAACGCCGGTGAAAAGCGGCCGCTGATTTCCATTTCATTGGAACAGAAAGTGATTTATAAATATTTGATTTTGCACTGCCGCTATGCTATAATAACAAAGGTCAATTTGCCGCTGTGGTGAAATTGGCAGACACAAGGGACTTAAAATCCCTCGGTAGCAATACCGTGCCGGTCCGAGTCCGGCCAGCGGCACCAAAGGGACTGCTGCAAAACGAATTTGCGATAGCAAATTGCACAAAGCAGTAGTCATAAAATCAAGAAAAATGCGCCTTGAAACGGTTTTGAAAACCCAATCAAGACGCATTTTTTGTGCACTATTTTCCAGCAGGGCTATTTTGCAACAGCCTCTTTTAATCTGCTTTAGAAAGCGAAAAACACTTTTCCATTTATCTCAAAACGCCGCCCGCCCTGTGCAGTGATAACCGTTCCGCAGCCAGATAAGTCCCTGTTTTCCGGGAGGATATACTTTCAATTAAGTGTAAAAAAATGGGATGCGCAGACGGGCCGCTTTGGATTATTTTGTTGGATCCGGCAAACGGACACTGTCTGTTCAGGAAGATGAATCATCAGCAGCAACGGCAACACCGACAGCAACGGCAACAGCAACAACACCGACAACAGCTACAGAAATTAGAAAACATACATTGATCACTCCTTTCACGATAAAGGATAGTTCATAGTATGTTTGAAAGACATGGCTTGTCAATTTGGGTTTGGGATATACAGAAATGAAAAAATATCCATGCAGTCCGATTGTCAGTCGAACTGGAAAAGTCAAGGATCGTGCAGAGAATAAACACCCCAAATTTTCTAATTATGCAGCCAAACCTCTTGCGGCCTGACGATACATAGCAGGCGGAAGCCCGCCAGGATTTCCGGTATAGATCCGAATACGGTTGTAATAA
>JAAYUL010000138.1 GCA_012517675.1 Clostridiales bacterium
ACGCTTACCTGACGGGAATCGGAAAGCTTCATTCCAAAGTGGTCCTTCTTCTGGACACCGCCAGAATATTGACGCTGGACGAATTTGAAGCGGTCAGCGAAGCCGCCAGAATGTTCGCGGAAGACGGCGAACCCGCAGGCAGCGGCACCCGCGATGCGATTCCCCGCTAGGATACAGAAAAATGCGCTTTCAGAGGGCTTGGAAGCCCAATGAAAGCGCATTTTTTATCCTGTAAGCACGTCGCTTTTATTCGGTATCAGGAATTCGGCGTTTCCTCCGCCGCAATATTGCACACCCCGTCGACGGTGATATGCTGAAGCTCCCGTTCCCGGTACAGGTCAAGCACCCTGTCCGGGCTGTTGATCATGCGGATATACGGGCGCAGCGGGTGATTCTCGTTCTGCTCCACCACAATGGCGATTTCTCCGTTGCTCAGCCTGACGCAGGAGCCGACGGGGTACGGCGAAACCTTTTTCAGAAACGCCTCCACCACATTGGTGTCAAACAGGTTGTCGCATCCGCCCATAATATACTCGATGGCTTCCGCCGGCGGCGACGATTTTCTGTAAGGCCTGACAGAGGTCAGGGCGTCATAAACATCCGCCACGGAAATGATGCGCCCGATCAGGGGAATCTGCTCCCCCTTCAGGCCTTTCGGGTACCCGGAGCCGTCGAACTTTTCATGATGGGTCAGCACGCCCGCGCAAATTCTGGGGCTTGCCAGCCGATGCCTGTGGAAAAATTCCGCCCCCTTCACGGGGTGCTGCTTGACGATCTGGAACTCCTCCCGGGTAAGTCTGGCCGGCTTGGCAATAATTTCAATGGGAACATCCATTTTCCCAATGTCATGAAGCAGGGCGCAAAACCCCAGGTCGTACAGGTCCGAGGTCCTCAGGCCCAGGGCAAGGCCGATGGCAATGGACAGAATGGACACGCCGAAAGAATGGTTGTAGGTATAGTCGTCGTACAGCTTCAGGTTCGCGATGCTCAGCTTCGCTTCCCGGTTGCTTTTCATGGCGGTCACCAGTTTTTTGGACACCTCCATGGTTTGGCGAATGCAGCTGACGCTGACTTGATTCGCCGCCTGATGGAACATGGTAAAAACCTGCTGCACGCTCGATACGGCCTCTTCCTTCAGTTCGCGCCGGACGGGAGAATTTCTCTCCTCAAGATCGATGTCGCTCTTCGTCGTGTAAATATACGCGCCCAGAACATGCAATTCATTCAGTTTTTGAATATAGGCGGAATTCAGCACCTGTCCGGACCGGAGCATCGCGACCTTGCTGGTTTTACAGTCATACAGGTACACGTCGCGGTCCAGCATCATTCCCTCTTTCAGCTGGTCAATCGGAACAAAAACCATGTCCTATCATTTCTCTTTCATCAATCCGGATTCCCGGATTTTTTACTATAATCTGTTATTTTATTATTATATAATACATATCCTGACGATTTCAATCATAATCTGCCATATATCGAAAAGAATATATTTTTTCGCATCCTAATTTTTTGCGGAGTTCTGACGATATATTTGATTGAACCACATCATAAATATGATGAATTTTTCAATTCAAATTCTGGGAGGTTTTTCCATGACGACCACCAAAACCAGTTCCACCACGTCCTCCATCAACGCGACCTCGACCTCGTCCAAGCGCCTGAGCGGGCTTGTTTCGGGTCTGGACACGGACACGCTGGTACAGCAGCTCACCTCCGGTACGCAGAGCAAAATCGACAAGCAGCAGCAGAACAAGCAGATTGCCGTCTGGCAGCAGCAGTCGTACCGCGAGGTCATCAGCGCGCTTTCGGAATTTGAATCAAAATATCTTTCTTCCTCCACCAGCGACAATATTTTAAGCTCCGACTTTTTCACCACCACTTCCATCGGCAACACTTCCTCCTGTTTGAACGTGAGCGGCTCCTCCGATGCGGCGAAAAATATGGTGATCACCCAGATTTCAAGCCTTGCCCGGCAGGCCAGCCTGTACACCAGCCATCAGGCTTCAACCGGGAGCCTGACCACCGGCGCGGTTCAAAGCTCCTTTACGCCGACTTCACTCGCCGGTTCTTCCGTTACCATTACCTACGGGGGCAAGGATTACTCCGTCGCGCTGGACAGCGACTTCGTCCTGAACGCCTCGGACACCTCGACCACACAGGATTATCTGAATCAGATCACACAGACGCTGAATTATAAAATTTCCAAAATAGACGGGCTGAGCGGCAACGTTTCCTTTGGAATCAACACGGACGGCAACGTCATCCTTTCCTCCGCATCCGGACCGCTGACCCTCAAGGACGGGACCGACAGCCTGCTGAACGGCCTCGGGCTCAGCGAACAGAAGGGTGTTTCCGCGGTTTCCGTGGAAGGCACGCCGGCGGAAAGCGGCTACTTTTTCAAAAACACCGTCGCGGCGGGCTCCAGTCTGGAATTCAATATTGACGGCAGCGCTTACACCCTTGCGCTTTCCGATGCGATCAGCCTGCCGGTCGGCGGAACCGCCGAGGAAACCGCCACAGCCCTTCAGACCGCGCTGCAGTCTGCGATTTCCTCAAACGCCGCCCTTGCGGACAAGCTGGGTGTCAGCGTGGACGCCGCGGGGAACGTGGCGTTTACCGCAAAAAGCGGCGGAACGCTGCAGGTGACCGGCGGCAGCCAGAATCTGCTCAGCGGCCTCGGTCTTGCCGTAAACGGGAACGGAACCGGAACGCTGGACCAGAGCAGCCTGGTAAAGACCTATCTTTCGGATTCTCTCGCCGGGTCCACCCTGACCTTCAGCCTGAACGGGCTGACCAAAAACATCACCTTCAATGAAACCGACAAGGCAAGCTATTCCACCGCGGCGGACCTGAGCACCTACCTTCAGGGAAAACTGGATTCCGCCTACGGGACCGGAAAAATCAGCGTGGCGCTCGACGCGGACAACGCGCTGAACTTTTCCGTAAACGGCTCCACCAACGGCACGGACACCTTCTCCCTGCTGACCTCGGACAAAAGCGGCGTTCTGGGCATGAACGGCGCGCTGCACACCTACGCGGGCGAATCCAACCGGATCAACACCAACAAAACGCTGGCGGACCTTTCCGCAAACACGCCCGCCGAATATCCGGATCTGTACAAAAAGCCCACCAATCTCGCGACCGCCCTGTCGGGGGACACCTCGTACCAGATCAGCGTGAACGGCAAGACGTTTACCTTTCAGGATACGGATTCCCTGGACAGCATTATGAAGACCATCAACAGCGACAGCGACGCAAACGTCACCGTTTCCTATTCCTCCACCACCAACACCTTCAGCGCGGTTGCCAAAGACGGCGGCTCCTCCAGCAAGGTGGAAATCAGCGACGTCAAGGGAAATCTGGCGCAGGCGCTGTTCGGCGCTTCGGACGAATACACGCTTCAGAGCGGGCAGGACGCCGTGATGCAGATCAGCTTCGACGGGGACCCCACGCACGCGACAACCGTCACGCGCGGCGACAACAGCTTTACTTTGGACGGCGTAAACTTTGAACTGCTGCAGAAAACCGACAGCACCGTGACCGCCGACAACCCGATCACCTTCACCGTGAAAAGCCAGACGGACGACCTTTATCAAAAAATTCAGGATTTTGTCACCGACTACAATAACATTCTCAGCCTGATCAACGGAAAGGTCACCGAAAAAAAACCGACGGACGAAACGTATCTGCCGCTGACGGACGCGCAGAAACAGGAAATGAGCGAAACCCAGGTCACCAACTGGGAAACGCAGGCAAAAAAGGGACTGCTTCAAAGCGACTCTCTTCTGGACTCATTGGGCACCAACCTGCGCAGCGCGATGAGCGACCAGGTGGATTCCATCAGCTCCGCGCTGTATCAGTTCGGCATCGCCTCCAAGGACTACACCTCCAACGGCCAGCTGACCATTGACGAGGACAAGCTGAAATCCATGCTGACCAGCGACCCGGACAAAATCGCCTCCCTGTTTACGGACTCCGACGGAATTGCCGCCAGACTGCAGAAGGTGATTAAGGCAAATATCAACCCCAGCATTGTCGACACCGGCCTTCTGGTTCAGAAAGCGGGCTCCGACAGCAGCGTCAGCACGGTGGACAACAGCACGCTCGCTCAGAATATCCGCGACTATGAAACGCAGATCACCACGCTGAAGACCCGGCTGGAAGACGAACAGGACCGGTATTACAACGAATTCACCCAACTGGAAACCTATCTGAGCCAAATGAACTCGCAGGCCAGCTGGTTCAGCTCCAGCACTTCTTCGGATTCCTGACGTCAAGATGATGAGAAAGGAGGCGGTCGGGCATGTCTTTCAACCCGATTATGCAGTATAAGCAGCAATCCGTCAGCACCATGTCCCGCGGGGAGCAGCTGGTTGCCCTGTTTGACGAGGCGCTGAAAAACATCCGGTACGGCGCCGTTCTGTTAAAGGGAAAAAACTGGGACGCGGCACTGAAATGCACGGAAAAGAGCCGGAACATTTTCAGCTACCTTTCCTCCGTCCTGGACGGAAAATACCGGATTTCGGCCGACCTGTACCAAATGTATTATTTTTTCAACCAGGAGATCATCCGGGCGGAGGTGCGCCGCGACCCCGCCGCTCTGGAAGAGCTGCTTCCCCTGGTGGAGGACCTTCGCAACACCTGGGCGCAGGCGGACAAACAGAACCATACCGTAAAATAGGGAAACGGAGGCTTTTCATGTTCAACAGGGAAATGATGCTCTGTCTGGAGCAGAAGGAGATTCTGCTCACTGATATTCTGAACCTCACGAAACAGATCGAGGTTCGCTGCGGCGAGCCCGAAGCGAACCTGGAGCATTTGCTGGAAAACCGCGCCGCGCTGATGACCCGCTGCGATAAATGCGACCGTCTGCTGGAAAGCCTTGCGGGGCAGCTGCCGGAGGAAGAACGGGCCTTTGCCGCCGAGATTCTGCACCGTCGGAATGGCGGCAGGAGCGTCGCCGGGGAAGAGGACCAGCGGGCGATGGCCCTGCTGCAGCACTGCGACGTCTTGTTTTCCCGCGCGGCGGCGCTGAACCGCCTTGCCATGGAAAACCTGAAAAAGCGCCGCGACAACGTGCAGGAAAAGCTGAAGCAGGCGCGCAGGGCCGGGAAACCGCGCGGGATGTTTTATTCCCGGTAACGCGGGGTCCCGTTTGATAGAAAGAAAGGGGCTTCCCCCTCCCGTTTTCGGCAGGAAACGGGAGGGGGAAGCCCCTTTGCAAAAGGAAAACGCTCAAAAGGTTTTGACGCCGTTGGAAAAGGATTTGACCACCATCGTGCCGGTTTCCACGTAAAAATAAAGGGTCCGGCCGTAATTCAGCCCCGTGTCCTCCGCCAGAATGGGAATCCGGAAATTCCGCAGGGTTTCTTTGACCGCCAAAACGTTCCGCGCGCCGATATTCCCGAACGTGGAATCGCCGCTCACCTCAAACATCTTTGCGCCCCCGGCGATTTTCGCTTTCAGCCTTGCACGGGAACAGCCCATGCGCTCCATTTCATTCACCATGGACGGAATGCAGGTGTTCGCAAATCGGTGGACGTTTTCCTGCTTCTGACTGGAGACGGGAAAGTAAGGCAGCATGATATGGCCAAGCCCGCCCACTTTTGTCATGGAGTCGTACAGACAGATCCCCACGCAGGACCCAAGGGCGTATGTAACAAGGAAATCCGCGCTTTTCACGATTTTCATGTCTGAAATTCCGATTGTCACCATACTGCTCATAAATCGATCCCCAGCTGCAGCATCAGCTTGCTCAAAGAATCCATGCTGGGGACAAGCAGCATATTGGCGGAAATCTGATTCTTCCGGCTCAAAAAATCATCCTCAATAAAGATGATCCGCTCGGAAACGGAGCTCATTTCAATGGCTGGAACGCTTAAAATCGCGCCGACCATATCGACTGAAACCGCCGGCACCGATGTTTTGATGTTCAGCTGTGAAAGCGTTCCAATGGAGTTGATGTACGCGGAAATCATGATATTCCCGATTTCCGAAATCGCCGAAAGCTCGATTTCGGAAAGCTTTTCGCATTGGACCATGTCTTCGCCCAGCAAGACCTGAAGCGCGGTTTTGACAAAATCCTGTTCTATGATGAACATCATGATGCCCTCGATGTCCCCGTACAGCTTGACCAGAATGCCCACCACCGCGTTTTCGGGCCCTCCGAGCGCGGTGGCGGCATCGTTGATATCGAGAATCCGCACCGTGGGAACGGCCATGTCCACCGTGGTGTCGAGCATTTGGGACAGCGAGGTGGCGGCGTTGCCCGCGCCGATATTCCCGATTTCCCGCAGAACGTCGATATGTATTTCGTTGAGCTGGTCCAAATTCAGCATATGATTTCTTTCCTCCCGTTTCCTTTCCGCCGAACACGTCAGCGCAGCGCGTTTACCGTCTGCATGATTTCATCGGAGAGCTGAACAATTTTGGAGTTCATTTGAAAGGCCCTATGCTTTTCCAGAACATTCACCATTTCGTCGGCCACGCTGACGGAGGAATCCTCCAGCCAGCCCTGCTTTGCCTGCGCGCCCGCGACCGGCGCGGCCGGACCGGAAGCGGCGGCCGCGGAAAAACGGGTGTCGCCCTGCCGGACAAGCCCGTCGCAGTTCTGAAAGGAAAACACGCCGACCGGGGCGGCGTCCTGTTCGTTTGCCACCGCAACGCGTTCGCCGTTATTGTTGAGAACATAAGCTCCGTCGGACGCAACCAGATAATTCGTTCCGTTTTCCACCGAAAGATGAAAATCGCCGCTGCGCGTGTACTGGACCTGGCCGTTCTTCTCCACGGCGAAAAACTGGTTCGGCTGCGTCAGCGCATAATCCAGCGACCGCCCGGTGTCCTGCAGCGCCCCCTGAGTGAACACCGTGTCGGTTTTGTTCAGCCTGGTCCCATGCCCGCTTTTCAGGTCGGTATCCGTCCCGGCGGGGTCCTTGATATTGGTATAGAGCAAATCGGCAAACGAGGATTCGCTCGCCTTGTAGCCCGTTGTGCTCACATTCGCAACGTTGTTGGCAATGACGTCCACGCCCTTCTGGAGCTGGATGGCGCCGGTCGCCGCCGTATAAAATGAAGAGATCATAAAATTCCTTTCCCCGTTCGGCAGCCGATGATTCCATCGGCCCAAACGGACCCGAAAAAGCAAGCTTTGTCGGTGTCGGTCAGATTTTCCCGATTTCCGTAGTCGCTTTGGCCAGCACCTGATCGTACATTTTGATGGCCTGCGAGCACGACTGCAGGCTGCGCTGCACCGAAATCGCCTTTGTCATCTCATCGGCCGCGTCCACGTTGGAGCCTTCCACCGTTTTCCAGAGGACATCCGGGTTCTGCATCAGCTCCGCGCCGGCCGACGCGGTAAACATGCCCTCGCCCGTGGTTTTCAGGTTGTTGTAATCCGCGAAGTTGTAAACGGCCAGAGTTCCGGCGGGCTGTCCGTCCACAAACAGGTTCCCGGCGGAGTCGGCGGTAAACTGGTCCGTGCCGACGCGAATCGGCCCGTCGGTTCCCAGGACTCTGCCCTGGTTTTTCAGCACAAGATAGCCCTCGTCGTCCACGTTAAAGCTGCCGTTCCGGGTGTAGATCACGCCGTTTTTGCCCTGCACCGCGAAAAAGCCCTCACCCTGAATGGCAAAATCCAGGCTGCGGTCGGTCGTTTCCAGCGTGCCCTCCGAATGGATGGTATTCGTTTTGTCCGCGGTCACAATCAGGCTCAGGTCGCCGATCGGAGTGCTTTCCGAAGAGTTGACCCGGCTGATGACCATATCCCCGAAGGTGGTGGAGGTCACCGTCTTTTTCTTGTACCCGGGCGTGTCCACATTCGCGATGTTGTTGCTGATCGCGGTCAGCATCCGGTTCTGGGTCAGCATGCCGGAGCCCAGCGTGTAAAAGCCTCTTTGCATGGTTTCGCCTCCGCTTATAAATTGTAATATTCCGAAAGACTTTTTTTCAATTTACGCAGCGCGTTGGAATGGATCTGGGAAACGCGGGAATCGCTGATCCCCATCACGCCGGAAATTTCCTTGATTTTCAGCTGCTCCCTGTAATAAAGGGAAATGACGATTTTTTCATTGTCATTTAACAAATCCACATTTTGGGCGAGAACGTCCCGCAGCTCTTTTTCCGAAACGAACTGCTCCGGCCCCTGAATCTGCTCGCTGGTCAGGCTGGATTCAATGTTTTCCACGCCCTTTTCATAAATCATTTCCTCGAAGGAAAGCATGTTGAGCGCGCAGGTTTCCGCCTGCATTTTTTCATATTCCACCAGGCTTACATTCAGAAAGTCCGCGAGTTCTTTGTCGGTGGGGGACCGCCCCAGCCGGTGGCTGAGCAGATTTTCCGCGTCGCTCAGGTCCTTCGCCATGCGCTTGAGCCGCCTTGGAAAGCAGTCCTGGCGGCGGATAAAGTCGATCATCGCGCCGCGGATCTTAATGGAGGCGAAAGTTTCAAATTTCACCTGTTTGTCCGGGTCGAACTTTTCCACCGCGTCGAGAAGAGCGATCAAGCCTTCGTTCACAATATCTTCCATGGAATTGAAATGCTGGTACCGCCCGACCGTTTTCAGCGCGATGCATTTCACAAGATAGCCGTATTCCACCACAAGCGAATTGCGCACCGACACATCCCTGTCGGCAAGGTACTGTTCCCACAGCTGCGCAACGGCGGCGGACCGGGTTTCCGTATTTTTCATTCGAATGCTCCTCCTTCCTGCGAATCGGATTTGACCGTGAACCGGTGCCTACTCCAGCGTTACATTGGCGACCGCCTGAATCTGCACGTTGGAATTCAGCTCGTTAAAAGACAGAACAACGGCGTTGGGGTAAAACTGCTCCAGCATTTTGCTGAAATAAATGCGCACGATCGGCGAAGTCAGAATGATCGGAACGTCGATCACGTCTTTTACCTTGGTGATGCAGTCCAGCAGCCGGGTGATGATTTTCTGCGTGGTCTGCGGGTCCAGGGAAAGATAGGTGCCCTGGTCGTTTTTGCTGATGGAATTGACGATAATCCGTTCCACCTCGCTGTCCAGCGTGATGACGCGGATCTGCCCGCCGTCGGACCACTTCCGCGTAATGGTGCGCTTGAGCGCCTGGCGGACGTACTCGGTCAGCACCTCGGTTTCGCGGACGGTCGACGCATAGTCGGAAAGCGTGCTTAAAATGGTCTCCATGTCCCGGATGGGGATGCCCTCCTTGAGCAGGCTGCAAAGCACCTTCTGCAGATTGCTGTAGGAGACCAGATTCGGAATCACGTCGTCCACCAGCGTGCCGTCGGACTTTTTGACCGTTTCCAGAAGCTGGTTCACGTCCTGCCGCGTCAGCAGCTCGTGCGCGTGGTGCTTAACGGTTTCGGACAGATGCGTCACCACCACCGAAAGCGGGTCGATGACCGTGTATCCGTAAATTTCCGCCATTTCTTTTTTATCCGGCGTAATCCATTTGCTGGGGATGCCGTACGCCGGTTCGATGGTGTCGATCCCGTCGATCGTCCCGGAAAGATTGCCGGGGTCGAGCGCCAGGTAATAGTCGGTCAGGATTTCGCCCCGGCTGACCTCTTCCCCCTTGATTTTGATCACGTACTGGTTCGGGTTCAGCATTCCGTTGTCGCGCAGACGGACGGGCGGGATCACCATGCCCATATCCATGGCAAACTGACGGCGGAAATTGACCAGGCGCTCCATAAAGCTGCTGCCGCTGTTTTCATCCACCAGCGGGATCAGGCTGTAGCCGAATTCCATTTCAACGGCATCGATCTGAAGCAGCTCATAGATATTGTCAATATTGCGGTAATACTCGGAATCGTCCTGCGGGGCCTCCCCCGCGCCGGCTTCGGCGGCGCCCTCCGCCGCCGGAACCATCCGCTGCCTTTTCCGAACGGCAAGGCCGGAAAAAATCAGCCCGCCCCCCACCAGAAAGATCTGCGGCAGGGGCATGCCCGGCACCAGGCAAAAGCAGAGCAGGGCCGAACCCGCGATCATCATGACGATCGGCTGGGAAAAAAACTGCCGGGAAACGTCCATGCTCAGGCTGGAATCGGAAGCCGCGCGCGTTACGATCATGCCGGTCGCGGTGGAAATGAGCAGCGCCGGCAGCTGCGAAACCAGTCCGTCGCCGACGGTCGCGATGGAGTAGGTGTTCAGAACGTCGGTAAAGGAGCCGCCGCCCTGAACCATCCCGATGACGGTGCCGGCGATAAAATTGATAAAGGTGATGATGATGGAGGCAATGGCATCGCCCTTGACAAATTTCGTGGCGCCGTCCATTGCGCCGTAAAACTCCGCTTCGCGCTGCACGTCCACGCGGCGGTTGCGCGCCATTTCTTCCGAAATCAGGCCGGAGCTCAGGTCGGCGTCGATCGCCATCTGCTTTCCGGGCATCGCGTCCAGCTTGAACCTGGCGGAAACCTCGGACACACGCTCCGCGCCCTTGGTGATGACGAGGAAGTTGACGATCACAATGATCAGGAAAACAATAAACCCGACCACGACATTGCCGGAAAGGACGAAGTTGCCGAACGTTTTAATGACCTGCCCGGCTTCGCCGGATTTTGTCAGAATCAAACGGGTGGAGGAAATGTTCAGGCCGAGGCGGAACAGCGTGGTAATCAGCAGAAGGGAGGGAAAGACGGAAAACTGCAGCGCGTCTTTCACATACATGGTCATCAGGAGGATCATGATGGAAAGCGAAATGTTGATAATAAACATCATATCCAGCAGAAAAGAAGGAAGCGGGATGATGATGAAACCGATGATGAGAATGACGAAAAGCGCGACGATATTATTCAGGAATTTCAATATCACCCTAACTCCTTTTCATGGAATAGACCCAGGCCATGATTTCCGCGAGGACCGCGTAATATTCCGGCGGAATTTCGCTGTTTACCTCCACCGCGCCGTAAAGCGCGCGGGCGAGCGGCTTGTTTTCCGTCATGGGAATTTGATGCCGCTCCGCGATCTCTATAATTCGAAACGCCATGTAGTCCTGACCCTTTGCCACCACAATCGGCGCTCTGTTTTTTTCAATGTCATATCGTAAGGCGACGGCGAAATGCGTCGGGTTGCGCACGATCACATCCGCGGTCGGAACCTGCTGCATCATTCTTGCGGCCGACATTTTCCGCTGCCTTTCGCGGATCTGGCCCTTGATCTGCGGATCGCCCTCCAACTGCTTGTACTCTTCCTTGATTTCCTGCTTGCTCATCTTGATGTTGCGCTCGTAGTCCCACCACTGATACAGGTAGTCGAGGACGGCGATGCCGACAAACGCAATGGAAAGGCGGAGCACCATTCCCAGAATGGAATCCAGGATGAACGCGGTCGCCGTCAGAACGTCCTCATACATGAGCCGGGTGAACTGTTTGGCAATGTCCATATACCCGGTGTAAAGGATGAACCCCATGACGGTAATTTTCATCATCGACTTCACCAGCTCCACAACGGAGCGGATGGAAAGCAGACGCTTGAAGCCCTGCACGGGGCTGAGCCTGGAAAACTTCATCTTCAGGTTTTCCTTGGAAAACTTGAACCGGGTCTGCATGCCGCTGGCAATGATCCCGACCGCGACGGAAACCAGCATCACGGGCCCGGCAAGCAGGAACAACGCAATGATGGAATCCTTCAGGATGTCGATGACAAAGCCGGCGGAAAGCGCGTTGACCGTTTTGGTGTAAATAAAATACTTGGCCAGAAAACCGGACAGATAGGAATAAATGAACGGAAATACAATTTTCAGCGTGTAAAACAGCGCCAGAACGGAAAGCGCGCTGACAACGTCGCTGCTTTGAAACACATTGCCCTTTTTCCGCTCGTCCTCCCGCTTTTTCTGCGTTGCCTTTTCGGTTTTGCTGCTGTCCGCCATATCATCCCCCCCAGGTTCAATTCCGGCGCTACGCCGTTACCAGCAATCCCTGAAACACATGGCTGATCTGGTCGAACATCAATGTGATCAGCCGCTCCAGAAAAGCGGCGAGCGGCGGCACCATGACCAGAAGAATGATGAAACCGATGATGACCTTGAGCTGGATATTGATGACGAACACGTCGATCTGCGGGACCGCACGCATCACAAGGCCGACGGCAAGCTCCGTGATCAGTTCCGCCGCGAGGATCGGGAGCGACATTTTCACCGCGTAGATCAGGACCAGGGAGAGCATGGAAACAAGCTCCCGGTACATTTCCGTGTGAATGGAAAGCGAACCGTAGGGCACCATGACGCAAAGCTTGGTGAACACCCGGATCAAAGTCAGATGCGAGTTGGTCGCGAAAAACACCATAATGAACATCGCGTTGACCATGGAGCCGGTCAGCGGCATGGAGACATTGCTCTGCGGGTCGAACACCTTCGACATGGAAATCCCGATCTGCATGTCCATGCTTTCGCCGCCGACCAGAATCGCCGAAAGAAAAAGCTGGATGACAAAGCCGATGATGAAGCCCACCAGAAGCTCTTTCATCGCTTCCACAACAAACACCAGGAAGGACGGGATTTCAAACGACTGCGCGGGGACCATTTGGTAGGAAAAGACGGCAAGCATGAGCGAAAGGCCGACCTTGAACACCGTCGGCAGGTTCCTGCGCCCGAAAATCGGATTAAACAGGATGCAGCCCGACATGCGGAGAAAGATGAAAAGCAGCAGGGTAAAATCATAATCAAATTTCATATCCGCTTATGACCTGCCCTTCCCGCGTTTAATTCATCTTGATAATCATTTGAAAAATATATTCCACAAAGTCGTTCATGGTTTCCATCATCCACGGGCCGAAAATAACCAGCACCGCCGCAATGGCGACCAGCTTCGGCACAAATGCCAGCGACTGTTCGTGAATCTGCGTGGCCGCCTGAAAGATGGAAACAATCAGCCCAACCGCCACGCTGGCGATCAGAATGGGGGCGGACAGCTTGAGCGCCGCCACCATGGCGGCCTGCATGACCCCGATTACGTCCGATATTGTCATGAATTCCCATCCCTTCGCATTTGGTTGATTTCGGCTACATGTTGAAGCTGGCCGCCAGCGTTTTAAACAGAAGGCTCCAGCCGTCCACCAGGACAAAGAGCAGCAGCTTGAACGGCATGGAGATCATGGACGGGGGAAGCATGATCATCCCCATCGACATCAGCGTGCTTGAAACGATCATGTCGATGATCATAAAGGGAATGAAAATCAAAAACCCGATCAGGAATGCCCGTTTTAACTCGCTTGTCATAAACGCGGGGATCACCACGGTGATCGGAAGGTTTTTTGTGGAGGTCGAGCTGCTGGTTTTCGAAAGATTGACAAAAAGGTTCAGGTCTTCTTTTTTGGTCTGCTTGAGCATGAATTCCTTGAGCGGCGCCGATGCCTTCTGAATAAACTGCTCCTGCGTGATTTTTTCTTCCTTGTAGGGCTGGTACGCCTCCGTGTTGATCTGGTTCAAAACCGGGGTCATGATGAACAGGGAAAGAAACAGCGCGATGCCGATCAGGACCTGATTGGGCGGCGTTTGCTGCAGCCCGAGGGCGTTGCGCAGAAAGGAAAGCACAATGATGATTCTGGCGAAGCACGTGGTCATGATTAAAATGGAGGGGATCAGCGCCAGAATGGTCAGCATTTCAATGATTTCGAGCGTATCCACGCCCTTTCCGTTGATGTCCACATTCACGGTGGAGGCGGAGGCCTGAATCGGGAGAAGGAAAAGAATCAGCACGGACAGCGTGGCCGCCGCGAAAATCTTTCTACTTACGCGGCTCTTTTTCTTCTTCTCCGTTTTCGGCATGGTCAGCCGGGTCGCCGGTGCCGCTGCTGTCAACTTTCTTCACCCCCCACCTGTTTTTCATCGCCGTGTTCAGGATTTCCATAAAATCATATTTTTCAGGCGCCGGCCGCAGCTTCATGTCCCGCTGCTCCAGCTCCTGAAGGATTTCGATGCTGCTGCTGGAAAACCCGATCAGGTAAAACCTTCCGCAGATTTCCGCAATGGCAAGGCCCTTGTCCTGCGCCAGCGCCACACGCTCCAGAATTTTGATATTGTTGGAGTCGGAAATGTGATTGACCTTTTTGGAAATGAATTTGCTGAACCAGTAGCACAGATAAAGCACGGCGGCAATTGCCAATAACGAAAAAATAAGCGGCAGCGTGTCGGAAACAAAGCTGCCGCCCGACAGCCGGTTGCAACCGGTAAAAACATTCAACCCGTTTTCCCCCCAATGTCACATCAGCCGAGAATGTTGTTGACGGTTTTCATAATGCGGTCCGGCTTGAACGGCTTGACGATAAAGTCCTTCGCGCCCAGCTTCAGCGCGTCGACCACCATGGTCTCCTGCCCCATGGCCGAACACATTACCACTTTCACATTGGGGTCCAGCTCCTTCAGCTTTTTCAGCGCCTCCAGTCCGTCCATCACCGGCATGGTGATGTCCATCAGGATCAGGTCGGGTCTTTCCGCCGCGTAAGCGGCAATCGCCTGCTCCCCGTTGCCCGCTTCCACAATTTCGTCGTAGCCGTTTTTATGGAGCGTATCCTTGATCATCATCCTCATAAAAGCCGCGTCGTCCACCAGCATGATTTTTTTGCCCATGTCATGTTCCTCCTGATATTAAATCTTTTTTTATGTTTTAAAGTAATTTCATAATTTCGCTGCTGCTGGAAATTTCCGTGATCCTGACTCCGAAGTACTCGTCCACCACAACCACGTCGCCCTTGGCGACCGCTTTTCCGTTGACAAACACATCCACCTGGGACCCGGCCTGCTTATCCAGCTCCACGATCGTGCCGGGGCTGAAATCGAGAATCTCCTGTATTTTTTTTGTCGTGCGGCCGATTTCAACCGTGATTTCCAGCGGCACCGACATGATCATGTTCAGGTTGCTGCTCTGTTCCTCGGAAAGAACCGGTTCCTCCTGGTCAAAGCTTTTGTAAGAGGCGTTCCTGACCTCGTAGCTGGGGCGCGGCTCCGGCTGCTTCGGCGCGGGCGGCGCTGGTACGTGTGCCGGAGGCGCGGGCGGCGCGGCGGCCGGTGCGGGCGCGGGAGGTGCGGGAGGCGCCGCGGCGGGCGCAACAGGTGCGGCGGGCACAGGCGCTGCGATTTCTTTCTCCGGCGTCTCCCCGGGCGCCGGCGCCGCCGGTTCCTTCTCCTCCGCTTCCGTATTGAAGCCGAAAGAAGCGATCAGCTTTTTGGCAAGCTCAACGGACATCAGGCTGATAAACTCGCTGTTGATCAGCTCGCCGATCATCAGCCTGAAATAAACCGCCACCACCTGTTCCTGACCCTGAAAATACATCTCCTTGAACTGCTGGGAATTCTCGATTTGGAACGATTTCGGCGGCGAGATGTTGATCGGGCGGTTCAGCAGCTGGGACAGCGCCGTGGAGGAAGCCCCCATCATCTGGTTCATCACCTCGCAGATCGCCCCCAGGCTCATTTCGTCCAGAGTGAATTCCTGTTCGGAATAATCGGTCTGCAGCAGCAGGCCCACAATGATCTTGACATCGGACTCCTTCAGAATCATAATGTTTTTTCCGTCGAGCCCGCTCACATAATTGATCTCCACCGCGACAGCCGGCTCCATCGACTGAAAGTTGAACTCGTCCGCTTTGATGATCTCAACCCGCGGCGTGGTGATGTTGACCCTTTGGTCCAGCAGGGTGGAAACAGTGGTCGCGGAAGAACCCAGGCTGATATTCAGGACTTCGCCGATGGTATCCACATCCATCGGCGACAGGATGTTTTCGTTGTTTTGTTCCATGGAAATCACCTTTCATCGTTTATTGGAAACGGTCTTTCACCTGAACCGCATACTTTTTCTTTTTGGTTCCCATGATTCCGGTAAACCAGGGGCTGCCCTGAACATTCAGCGTAACCGAATTCTGTTCCACCGTTGCGTCCAGCGGAATGATATCGCCGGTCTGCAGCTGAAGAAGGTCGTGCAGACTGATTTCCGTTTTCCCAAGGACCGCGGACACAACCAGCGGGGAGGGTTTCAGGCTGTTTATGATGCTGGTTTTTCGCTTTGCCTCCGTTTCGGGGTCGTCCTTTTTCGGAAGCTTCACATATTTTGAATTGAACACCCGGAATATTTCCTCCAGAGAAGTCGAGGGAAGGCAGACGTTCATATTGCCCTTTATATTCTCAATGGTGATTTCAATGACGACAAGGGCAACCGCCTCGTCGGGCGGAATCGACTGGATCACGCGGGAATTGGTTTCAATTCCGTCAAACGTATGCGTGATCTCCATATAATTGCTCCAGGCATTTTTTAAAAGCGGGGTCATCTGCCTGAAAAGATATTCCAGCAGGGAAAGCTCGATTTCGGTGTAATCCCGGTCCAAATCATAACCCGAACCGCTGCCGCCCAGCATCCGGTCCATAATGGAAAAAGAAACCGGCCGGGACAGCTCGAGCAGGATCTGCTTGTCTTCGATCCGGTTTTCCTCATTGTGCATCCCGATGACTCCGACCAGAACCGAATCGCTCAGCGCGTTGTTGAATTCCCGGTAATCCTCCTCTTCCACCTGAAGGATTTCCATTTGGCAGGCCGCGCGCAGCATGCCCGACAGATGAAGGCTCAGGGTCTTCGCAAAGCCGTCGAATACGTTGTCCAAAAGCTTCAGCTGTTCCCTGGAAAACTTTTTCGGGGACATAAAGTCGTACAGCTTTACCTTCTGGCTGTTCGTCTGTTCCTCAATTTCCTTAAAATCCATATTCCCGCTCTGCAGGTTCCCAAGCAGTTCGTCGATTTGCTGCTGCGACAATATCTCAGCCATATAACCACCATTTCCTCACACTCTGGGTCGATTAACGCGAAGTTTATAAAAAGATACCCCGATTTGTGCGATAAACCGGAATACCGTTTTTTCAGATTACGGTTTTGAAGAGGAGATTGAAGCCTTACCGGAGTTTTTGATTTCGGAATACACCTGATCCAGCGTTTTGCTGACGGAGCCTTCCTTGGAAATCAAAATTTCTACTCTTCTGTTTTTAATGCGGGTCGCTTCGGTGCCGTCGTGCGGCACAAGCGGGCGGTATTCCCCGTACCCTTCCGAAACCATTTTCTTCGGATCGATGATATTTTTATACTGAACGTATAAAAGCACGTTGGTTGCACGGTCGGAAGACAGCTTTCGGTCAAACGCCAGCTTTTCCGGCGTCTGTTCGTTGTCCACCCGGGCGGTGTGGCCGTAAAAGCGGACCTCCTGGATTTGATCCGACACCTTGGCCAGTCCCGCGCAGAGATAATTGAGAATAATCTTCCCGTCGTCCCGCAGAATGGAGCTGTCGCCGTTAAAAAAAATGCTGTTCTGAAAAACAATGAACGTGTACCCGTCCCCTTTGTTGACGGAAACGGAATTGCTGAGCCCGTTTTGATCCACATAGCTTTTGATGTAATGGTATAAATCGTCAAAGGTCATATCCCGTTTGGTCGCCGTGGAGCTTGAGTCCAGCCCGGTGGTGCCGCTCCCGCCGGCGGCAATCACGGCGCTTTCCAGCGCGGGCGCGCCGGAGGAGGAATTCATGACCAGCTGCTGGGTGGCGGCCGCCGTGGCGCCGGTCTGCGCGAACGCTTTCACCAGCATCTGCCATTTACCGGAATCCATGGAGGACATTGCGAACAGAAGGACAAAAAAAGTCAGCAAAAGCGTCACCATATCCGCGTAGGTGTCCAGCCAGTTCGGTCCGCCGCCGCCGTCGCCCGATTTTTTTCTTGCCATTGTCTCACCCTTTTCCTTCCGTAATCAAGCGTTTGTCCTGTTTTCCGCCATTCAGGAGGCTTTTTTTACTTTTTTGCTTTTGCTCTTTTTTTCTTCGTTCTCCGCCGGGGCACCGGAACCGGATTGCCGGTTGCCCTCGCTGAGATAGGCGTTCAGCCGCTGCTCGATATGAGTCGGGTTTTCACCCGCCTGAATGGCCAGAACCCCCTCGACGATCAGCTCCTTGCAGGTCATTTCCTCGTCGTGGCACATGTGCAGCTTGTGCGCGATCGGGACAAGCACCATATTGGCCAGCAGGGAGCCGTAAAACGTGGTGATCAGCGCGACCGACATGCCCTGCGCCATCTTGGTAGCGCCGTCCGAAGCGCTCATATCCATGTGCTTGAGCATGTTGATCAAGCCGATCAGCGTGCCGATCATGCCGAACGCCGGGCCGTAAGAGGCGAACTTTTCATAAAACTGCCAGCCGTGGGAATGGCGGTCTTCCAGACAGTTCAGCTCGTTTTCCAGCATTTCCTTCACCTTGGCCGGGTCGATCGCGTCCACGATCAGCATTATGCTGTTCTTCAGAAACGGGTCGGATTCCTGATTGGCCTTGTCCTCCAGGGAAAGCAGCCCTTTTTTCCTCGCTTCCTGCGCGAATTCCACAATCTTGCCGATATACTCTTTCGGCTTATAATTGTTTTTTCGCACAATTACTTTCAAATGCTTGGGAATCATTTTAAAGTAGGAAGGGGGAAAGGAAATAATGGTCGCGGCGATTGCCCCGCCAAAAGTGATGGCCATACTGGAATAGCTGATAAAATTGCCGATTTCGGAAAATACGAATCCGCTGTCATTGAACACAATGCCAAACACAATCAGGCCAAGGCCGAGTATTAATCCTATGATACTGGTGAAATCCACAGTATCACCTCCCTGTGAAAATTAAGCTATTTTAATTATATCGGCCCGTCACTCCGTTAGCTTAATGGAATTCACA
The DNA here is from genome assembly GCA_012517675.1 of Clostridiales bacterium. Classification (GTDB taxonomy): domain Bacteria; phylum Bacillota; class Clostridia; order Oscillospirales; family Acutalibacteraceae; genus Caproiciproducens. Next base: position 18,663 of record JAAYUL010000138.1, read on the forward strand.
AAGATCTGCCGATGATAGGCGATAATCTGCTCCACAATCTCCTCGCGCATCTCGCTCACGAGAAAATATTTTCCGGAAGTCAGCGTCACCTTGGTCTCCGGAATGCTCTCAATGGTTTCGATCAGATTGCAGTTCAGGACAAAGGGAATGCCGTTCAGGCTGGTCAGTTCAATCATTTCCAAGGCCTCCTCTTTTCAATCCGTTTATCCCGGGGCGGCGCTGGCCGCCCCGGTCACGGCATCGGCGGATTATCGCTTCAGGTTTACCAGTGTTTCCAGCATTTCGTCGCTGACGGTAATGATTTTGGAATTGGCCTGGAACCCGCGCTGGGTCATGATCATGTCGGAAAATTCGTTTGCAAGGTCGACGTTGGACATCTCCAGCCCGCCGGTTTTCAAAGCGCCCAGATTGCCGGAGCCGGGCGCGTAATAGGTGACGGTGCCGACGTTGTCGGCCGGCTTGAAGTAGGAATTCCCCTCCAGCGTGAGGGCGTCCGGGTTTGGAACGTTGGCAAGCGCCAGCTGGCCGATCACCTTGATTTTTCCGTTGGTGTCCTCCCCGGTCACAATGCCGTCCGCGCCGATCGCCAGGTTTTTCAGCTCGCCGTAAGTATTGACGATTTTTTCCGGTGCCTTGGCATAATCAAAATGCGCAACCTGCGAAATCATCCCGGTGGTTTCGGTCAGA
>JAAYUL010000139.1 GCA_012517675.1 Clostridiales bacterium
AGGCGCAGTACCTCGCGCTGCAGAATCAGATCAACCCCCATTTCCTTTACAACACGCTGGAAGGAATCCGGGGGGAAACGCTCAACGCCGGACTGGAAAACGTGGCGAAAATGACGGAGGCGCTCGCCACATTTTTTCGCTACACCATTTCCAACGTGGAAAACCTGGTCACGCTGGAGGACGAGCTTGCGAATGTCAACAATTATTATATTATTCAGCGCTACCGGTTCGGAGAACGGCTCAAGCTGGTTGTGGATTACGATGCGGAGCACGAGCCTGAAATCATGTCGTGCCGCATGCCGAAGCTGATTTTGCAGCCGATTGTGGAAAACGCCATTTATCACGGGCTGGAGCGGAAGATCGGCGAGGGCCTGCTGCGCATCAAAATCGAAACCACCGCCTCGCGCCTGATTCTTACCATTTCCGACAACGGCATCGGCATGCCGGAAGAAAGGCTGCGCGAAATCAACGGAAAATTGAACGGGACGACGCTCGATTATATCAGGCCGGAAAGCGAAAAGCACGGCGGCATTGCGGTCGTGAATGTCAACAACCGCATCCGCCTTTTGTTTGGGGAGGAATACGGCGTGTGTATTTACAGTACGGAACAGGTGGGAACCGACGTGGAAATTACGCTTCCGCTGATGAAAAAGGACGGCGGGGAACAATATGAAAAATGAAATCCTTCGGATGGAGCACGTCACCACCATCCGGAACGAAATGACAATGCTGGACAATTTCAGTATTCATATTTTTGAGGGTGAAATCATGGGCCTTGTCTGTATCAATGAAAACGGCAAGGAATCCCTGATCGAGCTGATCAGCCGGAACGTGCCCATTCATTATGGGCGCGTTTATTTTAACGAGAGTCTGGTGAACAACTACCAGCACAGCACCATGACCATGAACAAGGCGGCGGTCATTGAGCAGAAGAGCAGGCTGATTGAAGATTTGACCGTGGCGGACAACGTGTTTGTCCTGCGCAGGGGATTCCGCAAGTATTGGATCCATCCGCGCGTTCTGAACGACCAGCTGCGCCGCTTTACCGCGAAGGCGGGTATTTCGCTCGGCGGAGGCGAGCTTGCGGCCGACCTTTCCGCCTTTGACCGGTGCGCGGTGGAGCTTTTGCGCGCGGTGGTCATGGGCGCCAGGCTGATCGTGATCCGCGACATCAGCAATGCCGTCAGCGCGGTGGACCTCGCCAGATTTCACGATTTGCTGCGCTATTACTGCAAAAAGGGCTTTTCTTTTCTCTACATCTGCAACCATCATGAGGAAGCGTTTCGAATCTGCACGCGCATTTCCATTATGAGGGACGGCAAGATCCTGAAGGTCTTCGACAAGCCGGATTTTTCGGAAAACAGCATGGCGCCGTACTACGCGCGCAGTTATGCCGACGTTACGCCGAAGGAGTTCCCCCCCCTGGGCAAGGATCCCGTTTTGTCCTTCCGGGCGGTTTCCACCGCCAATCTGAATAACGTCGACTTTTCTATCCCGCGGGGGCAGTGCACCGTTTTGTTTGACACGGACAGTACCTCCCTTCCCGATATCGAGGGCCTGATGAAAGGGGACCTGCGCGTGCGGACCGGCGAAATTCAGGTCTGCGGCAAACCGTTTCCGCAGGCGAAGGCGCGGCGCGGCATTGCGAACGGCGTGGTTTTTATTGAGGAAAATCCCGTGCAGAGCATGATCTTTCCTCAGCTGACTTATCTGAAAAATCTGTGCTTTCTGATCGGGGAAAAAAAGGATCCGGTTCCCCTGAGCAGACGGATTTTGAAAAGCGTGGTTCAGGAATACGAACCGCTCGTCGGCCCGGATATTCATGAAACCAACCTGTCGAATCTGCGGCTTCGGTCGCTGTATAACCTGGTGTACTGCCGGGTCCATCTGTGCAACCCGGCGCTGGCGTTCTGTGTGAATCCGTTTGCAGGCGCCGACATGGACCTGCGCTGCCGGGTGATCGAGCTGATTGATCTGCTGAAAAAGAGAGGGATCACCGTCGTGATCGCTTCCGTCAATATCGCCGACTCCCTTGTAATTGCCGACCGGCTGATCCTTCTGGAAAAAGGCGGGGTCGCCGGCGATTACCCGCGCTCCGATTTTCCCCGGTTGCGCTCCTGGGGTATCATTCCATATCGCAAAATCAATAAAAATAAATAGGAGAAAGACCTGATTATAGCACGAATAGATAAAAACATCCAAAAATACACCCCCCGAATCAAAAGCTGCTCCCCTTACCCAAAAAAGAGAAGCATGCTATACTGATTTCACAAAATCAGTGAATGATAAGGAGGGTGAGTTTTTTGGGGGACTATATCGTGGAAATGAGCCATATCAGCAAGAGCTTTCCCGGCGTGAAAGCGCTCGACGACGTTTCGTTCCGCTTGGAAGCGGGCGAGGTCATGGCGCTGCTCGGAGAAAACGGCGCGGGAAAGTCGACGCTGATGAAGGTACTCAGCGGTGTTTATACAAAGGACGAAGGGGAAATCAAGCTGTTCGGCCGGACCGTGGAAGACCTGAACCCCAAAAGAGCACAGGAGCTTGGCGTTTCGATCATCCATCAGGAGCTTAATCTTTGCAGGCACCTGACGGTGGCGGAAAATATTTTTCTGGGCAGGGAAAAGGTCGGCGCGGGCAGAGCGCTGAAGGAAAAGGAAATGAACCGCGAGGCGGCGGATATTCTGAAGCGCCTGAATATTGAGATCGACCCGGAAACCCTGGTCGGAAATCTGGCGGTTTCCAAGCAGCAGATGGTGGAAATTGCAAAGGCGCTTTCCACCAACGCAAAGGTCCTGATCATGGACGAACCGACCTCGGCGCTGACCGCCAGCGAGATCGACGATCTGTTTAAAATTATCCGCATGCTGAAATCGCAGGGGTGCGGCATCATCTACATATCCCACCGGCTGGAGGAGCTGCAGCACATTGTGGATAAAGTCACCATCATGCGCGACGGAAAATACATCACCTCCATGAATTTTAAAGACACCACGCTGTCTGAAATCATTTCCAATATGGTGGGCCGTGAAATCAAGGAAAAATTTCCTCATGTTTTATGCAATGTTGGAAAAAAGATTTTTGAAGTACGGAACCTGAACGCGGGCCATATGGTGCGAAACGTCAATTTCGAACTTCGCGAGGGCGAGATTGTGGGAATCGCCGGCCTGATGGGCGCGGGCCGGACGGAGACGACGCGCGCGATTTTTGGGGTCGACCCGAAGGAGTCCGGGGAAATTCTGGTGGACGGCCGGGAAGTGACCATCCGCCGCCCGATGGACGCCATCCGCGCCGGAATCATGCTGGCGCCGGAGGACCGCCGGAAAGACGGGCTTTGCGTCAAGCTCAGTGTGCGGAACAACATTTCGCTGCCGAATCTGGACCTGATCTGCAACCGGTTCGGCGTGATCGACCGCAGGAAGGAAAATGCGCTCACCGATAAGGCAGTCAAGGATCTGGCGATCCGCTTGGCCAGCGCGGATGTAAACGCGGGAACGCTTTCCGGCGGGAATCAGCAGAAGGTGGTTGTGGCCAAGTGGCTGGCGCGCAATTCCAGAGTGGTCATTTTCGACGAGCCCACAAGGGGAATCGATGTGGCGGCCAAGGTCGAAATTTACAATCTGATGAACCAGCTCAAGCAGCAGGGAATCGGTGTGCTGTTCGTTTCCTCCGAAATGCCGGAGATCATGGGGATCAGCGACCGGATTCTGGTCATGTGCGACGGGAAAATCACCGGCGAGTTTGCCGCGAAGGGCGCGACACAGGACCTGATCCTGGAGTGCGCGACCAAGTTCGAGTCCAAGGTGAAACAACAAGAGGCTGTTTAGCCTCGCGACATATTATGATCGGGAGCGTGTGAAATGGAAAAAAGAGAAAAGCAAAACCCCTGGAAGCGCCTGATGGCGATTCGGGGAATGGGACAGGTCATCACGGTTGCAATCGGGTTGCTCCTGCTTTGCATCGTGTTTTCAATGCTGAGTTCCTCGTTTTATTCCGAGCGGAACGTCGGGAATCTTCTGCGGCAGATCGCCCCTATCCTGATTATCGGGATCGGCCAGGCTTATGTTCTGATTACGGGGAACATCGACCTGTCCATCGGTTCTGTGGTGGGAATGAGCTGCATGATTTCGGCAACATTAATGACAAATGGGGTTCCCACTCCGGCGGCATTGCTGATCACCCTTGTCGTTTGTCTTTTTGTCGGCGTGCTCAACGGGGTGCTGGTTGCCAAGTGGAAGGTGCCCCCGTTTATCGCGACGCTCGGCACCATGACGGTGGCGAGGGGCGTGGCGCAGATTGTCAACAACAACTACAACACCAACGCCATCGGCGACAAAGCGCAGTGGTTCCGCGACCTTTTCTATTATGGAAACTTTCTCGGCCTCTACAATACGATCTGGATCGCGCTGGTCCTGTTTCTGGTGTTCAATTTCCTGCTTGGCAAAACCCGTACCGGAAGGCATATTTACGCGGTGGGCAGCAATAAGGAAGCCGCCAAGCTTTCCGGCGTGAACACCGACGCGACCACCATCATTGTTTATGTTGTCAGCTCCCTGTGTGCCTGCGTGGTCGGACTGATCACCTGCGCAATTGCGGGAATGGGCACTATGGATTCCGGCAACATGTATGAAATGTACGCGGTCGCGGCGGCAGCCATCGGCGGTATTTCCACCTTCGGCGGTGAAGGCCTTCTCGTGGGCACCGTGGTCGGCGCGTCGATCTGGGGCGTGCTGCAGAATGGCCTGCAGTTTGTGGGAGCGCCGGTCGCCATCCGCAACATTGTAATCGGCATTATAGTCATTGTGTCGGTTTTGCTGGATGTTATTATCCGTTCGAACAGGCCGCGCAAAAAGCTTAAAACGGAGTCTGCCGCCGTTGCAGGTGATAAGGTTCATTAAAGCTTTCGCTTTAATAGATAAAAGGGAGGATTTTGATTATGAAAAAGAAGTTGTTGGCAGCCGTTTTAGCCGCGGTACTGATGTTGGGTTCAGCGGTGGGCTGCAGTTCAGGATCGGGGACTTCTTCCAGTTCCAATGCGGACAACAGCGCCAAGGCATCCGAGACGGGGAACAATTCAGCGGCATCCAGCGGAAAAAAGTATAAAATCACTTTGATTACCATGGACAGCATGGATCGCTATTGGCTCTCCGTCAACAACGGATGTAAAACGGCCGCCGCCGAAGCTGGAAACGTGGAATACAAATGGCTGGCGCCGGACAAAAAGGACGATGCGCAGCAGATTGAGCGCGTCAATACCGCTGTTGCTGAAAATGTGGATGCCATTCTGATTGCGGCCAACGGGCCCGATGCGATCACCTCGGCTCTGGAGGACGCAAAGTCAAAAGGGGTAAAGATTATTTACATTGATTCGCCGGCGAATACAGAAGCGGAAGCCACTTTCGCAACCAATAACGAATCCGCCGGAAAACTGGCAGGACAGCAGATGCTGGCAGCGCTTCAGAAAAAAGGAAAAACCAGCGGAAAAATCGGGATTGTCAACGTCAACTCCGCGACTGCTTCCACCGTCGCGCGTGAAAAAGGATTCCGTTCCGTATTTGATGGCAAGGGTTATGATATTTTAACCACGCAATACAGTGACGGCGATACGGCAAAATCACAGGATATTGCGGACAACTATATCACGGCGGGCGTCGTCGGTCTGTTCGGCGTACAGGAAGGCTGTGCCACCGGAGTCGGCAATGCCATTAAGAGCTCCGGCAAAAGTGATCTTGTGGGTGTCGGCTTTGATACATCCGATTCCATCTACTCCTTGATTAAGAGCAACGCATTGATCTGCACAATTGCTCAAAAGCCTGAAACAATGGGGCATGACGGCTTATTAGCCGCTGTTACCCTGCTTTCCGGCGGGACCGTAAAGGACAAGAATGTCGATACGGGTGCTTCTGTGATTACAAAAGACAAAATCCAGTAAGAGCTCTCTGAAGAGGAAGAAACCGTAACCTTATTCATTAGGATAGACCAAAAGCGGTGCCGCAGAACGAAAGTCCTGCGGCACCGCCGTTTATTCCGATCGGGAGACCCGGTTGTCACCGGAAAGGAGGCCGCTGCCTGAAAGCGGCCGTTTTCATTTTTACGTTCAGCGGTTCCGGAGCTTTTTTCTTTTTATCACAGCCGCCAGCGCCGCAGAACCCGCGCCGAGCGCCGCCGCCAGCGGAAGCGCCGGGAATGAACCGCCGCCCGTGCCGGGACTGGGCGATGCGGCCGCGGACGAGACTGTGCCGGATGAAGTTGCGCCGGATGAAACTGTGCCGGATGAAACTGTGCCGGCCGAGGCCGGAGCGGACGAAACAGGGGACCCTTTGGAAGACACCGCGCCGGACGAAGAGAAAGAGGCGGCAGAGGAGGACTCTGCGCCGGAGACCGGCAAAGCGGAGGAAGCGGAAGACGCGGAGGAAGCGGAAAGCTGTGCAATGGCGTAATAGCTGAAATGCGTGGTTTCAAACAAAAGAAAACCGTTTTCCTGCACCGCGTTCATGTCGGAAAGAGCGCCGTTTTCAGAGTCGTACCAGAAGACACGCAGATCGCCGCGCATACCGGACGGAATCGGAATTTTCACCCTGATTTTGCCGGTGAAATCAGGAATGGGATTTCCGTTCTGGTCAAGAAGCTTCAATTCATAGAGCATGAGATGTTTCAGCCCGCCCAACTCCGCGTTTCCGTTGATCAGGCGCAGCACGGCCGAATAATCCGCGCTCCCCTCGGAAACGACGGAGTCCCCGACGGAAGCTCCCGTTACGCCCGCCGGCATTCCGGCTCCGGAAAGATCGTACGTCACGCCGGTGCGCGGGTCGGAAATAATCGGGCCGATTTGCGGCCGGGAGGAAACGGAACCGCTTGCCTGCTGTTTTACCGTAAGGTTAAACACGAGGGTATCCGACGAGCTCCCGGCGGAAATCCTGGCGGTCAGCTTCACCGCCTGATCCCCTGCCCCCGCGGAAGGCCTTGTGACGGTTCCCGAGGCGGAAATTACGCCCGGGGCGTCGGAGGACCAGGCGATGGAAGTGCCGTACAGCCCCGAAGCCGGAAGAGCCAGGTTCTCCAGAATATTGGTTTCATTGGAATTGTGCCCCTTGATGAGATCGAACGTCAGAGCCGCCTTGGCGGCCGCCACCTTTTCCGCGTTGGCCATTTTGACCCATACGGCGGCTGCCGCGTCCTGGTCGGGCGCGCTGTATTTCAAATAGCCCGGTTTTCCTTCATCGGGAACACCGGCGCTTTTCGCCAGAACGCGCTGGACGATCCGTATATAATATCCCGCCGTAATCGTGCCGTCGACGGTGACCGTCGTTCCGCTGCAGTGAACGCCCGCGCTGTTGTTGGCGGATGCCGTCACATTGCCCGCAACGCGGATGCTGCCGCCTTCGGCGTAAATGCCGAAGCTTCCGAATCCGTTGGCTCTGGCATTGCCGCCGATGGTGACGGTTCCGTAATAGGAACGCGCGCCGTTGCTGTAATTGCCCATGGAGGTCACGTTGCCCGCCACGGAAATGGCACCCCGGTAGGCATATGCGCCGCAGCCGTATTCGAAAGATGTTGCTGTGGCGTTTGTGACGGCGGCATGGGAGGTTTCTCCCGATACATGAACACCGTAGCCGACACCGGTGACGTTGAATTCGCCGGACAGCCCCGCGCCGGTCAGGCCGACACTGCCGCCGTCCTTGACGCTCAGCCCGTCCCCGGACGGGTTCACCACATTGAATTCATGCCCGTTGAGGTCAAAGGTTATTTTTTTACCGGAAACAGTGATGCCGCCGCTATAATTGATGTTCGTGAGCAATCGGATTGTCTGTCCCGTCGTCACGGCGGCCAGAGCCCCGTCCACCGTCGCATATCCCGTGGAACCGATTTCCATAATATTCGCGGCCGGAGCGGACAAGGGGGTGATGACATCCACCTTGACGGGGCCGGTGCACTTGCCGAGCGGGTTCGCAAACTGAGTGTCCCCGGCCACCAGATACAGGTCGTAAGGGGTTCCGTCGGCGGGGCAGGACACGGTAAAGCTCTGCTCCGTCCCCTTTGCGCAGTCTGCCGTGCCGGAGGCCGGCGCCGCATTCCCGGCGCTGTCTTTTCCTTTTCCGACCTGAGAGGTGGACGGCGCGGCGGCGCCGTCAGGCAACAATACGTAATAAATCTTGGCATCGGCATAGGTGTTTTGCACCTTTACCAGGACCTGAACTTCTTTGCTTCCCGCCGCCTGTATGGCGCCCGGTTTCGGGTAGCCCGCGGAAAAGAAGTCTGCGGGCGGCGGGGTTTTGACGTCCGCCCTGGCGGGGCCGGCCGTATTGCCCGCGTCGTCGCGGATGACCACCCAGACGTCATAGTCCGTGTTGTGCTCGGGCAGAATAAAATAGACGCTGACGGAAGAATACTTTTCGGTTCCGCTGCCGCCGAAGGCCAGCGCCGCTTGATTGGCTGCATCATGCCCGGTCATCACCTGAGCCGCGCTTGGCGCGGCGGCGTTGTTCGGCAGAGCAACGTAATAGTAGTGAACGGCCTCCTGTGCCTGGATCGACACACCGACCTGCCGGGTACCGGCGGTTTGCCCCGACGCCTGGGACGGGGAACCGGCCGCGAATGCCGGAGGGGTTGTGTCCGCCGGTTCGCCGGACCCCTCCGTTGCGGAAACGGTGGTCGAAAACAGTGTGGCAAGCATGGCGGCTGCCAGCAATACGGATAATATTCGGGTGTTTTTCAATCGGTACATCTTTTTTCCTCCCGGCCTTAAAATAATAAATGGAATCCGAGGTTGCTGATTTTGTTTCAAATCCGCTCCGTTTTGGCGCGGCGGCGGCTCGGAACACTTATTATTTTACGCGGGAAATATTTCCTGTCTATTCAGCAGTTCATATGATACGGGCCGCAGCGGCTCACTAAAACTAATGAGAAGCACGTAATTTGCCGCCCGGCCGGTTCTGCTTCAAGCGAAGGAAGGAAGTTGAGAGGCGGTTTGGCCCGATGCGCTAAAGAATGTTGACATGATTTCAAAAAATAAATAAAATATAGTTGAAGATAGTTAAACGCAAAATCCAACATCGTCTTTTTGGGGTCCCTGTTGGAATTCGGCCGATCGCCCTGCCGGCCCGGACAGGACGAATGGAAGGGAAGGAATCAAATTCGGGGAAAGGTGATTGTATGAAAATCAGGATGCGATATGTTTTTACCGGCTCCGTACAGTGCGTCGGATTCCGCTTCAGGGCCTACCATGCGGCGCAGCTGCTCGGCCTTACCGGCTGGGTGCGCAACGAGTCCGACGGCAGCGTGACCATGGAGGTTCAGGGGAAGCGGAACGGTATCCGCGCAATGCTGGAAATGATTGAAAAGAGCCCTTACATCAGCATTGATCATATGGACGCGAGGGAGCTTTCCGCCGTTCCGGAGGAGAGTTCCTTTGAAATCCGCGACTGAGCGCTTAAAAAACCCGGGCGCAGTCAGCGTCCGGGTCAGGTCTGTTTTATTTGCTCTGCCTTGGGCGTCGGCTGCGAGCTTCCATCGCGCGAAGGAGGCAGCCGATCAAAAAGACCGGACGCAATTCGCGTCCGGTCTTAGTATGCTGGTGGGAGAGGATGGATTCGAACCATCGAAGCGATAAAGCAACAGATTTACAGTCTGCCCCCTTTGGCCACTCGGGAACTCTCCCATATATCAAAAGTGTGTCACTGGTAAATTGGAGCTGGCAGACGGACTTGAACCCCCGACCTGCTGATTACAAATCAGCTGCTCTACCAACTGAGCTACGCCAGCGTAATTAGCACTCGACTAATATATCATGTCACCGGGCTTTTGTCAATACCAAAAAGCAAGTTTACGCCGCCTTTTTCAGCCGAGAAGCGTTTCACCGGACATAACTCTATTATTCTATCATACGGAACCGGGCTTTATCATTGCAAAAACAAAAATCGCGCTGTGATTGAATCGGCGGAGGATCCGGGTTCCCACCCGCCGGTTCCTGCCGTGACCCCCTTTCCCGTTTCATGGCGCGAACGGCATCTTTCGCCGCGCCGCTCACTTTACGGGACTCCGTTATTTTCTGAAGCGCTTTGTGAAAGGTAAAATCATCCAGCCTGCTGGTTTTCAAATATTCCGCCGTGCATTCCGGAAAATTTACATAATAAATGGAAACCGCCCACGCGACCGCTGTTTTCGCGTAATAGCCCTCGCCGGGGGCTTCGTCCAGCAGGCGCAGCGCCTGTTGAATATGGGCCGCGTCCATATAGTAGAGGAGCAGCATGACGGACCCGAACCGGGAATAGTATTCCCGCCGGTCCTTACAATACGGCTGAAGAAAATCCCACATTTCTTTCGAGTGCGTTCCGGGCAGCTTCAGCCCGGCGCAGAAGCTGTCGCATACCGACCAGTTGTTGATTTTCGGCAGGAAGCGCTCCACATACCGAAGTGTTTCTGACAGTTCCGCTTTGGCGCGGCCGATCACCATGCCCTGCAGCATGATTTCCTCAAAGCTGCCGTCCGAAGCGCTTTGAAGGTAGGCGCGCCAGTCACCCTTGGTAAGCTCCCCCGCGATTTTCCGCAGCCTGGGCAGCCGGACCCCCAGCACGGTGTCCGGGTCGATGCCGGGAATCAGCGCGCTGGAAAACCGCTGGAAATCCGGCTCCGCCAGCGCCAGCAGACGTTCTTTCAGACGGTCGGCTTTCATGCGCGATTCTCCTTTTCCAGGTCGAGCAGGTACCGTTTTACATCGAGGCCGCCCGCGTATCCGGTCAAACCGCCGTCGGTTCCAATCACCCGGTGGCAGGGCACCAGGATCATCACGGGGTTCCGGTGGTTCGCCATGCCCACGGCCCGGCACGCGTTCGGCCGGCCGATCTGCTCCGCGATCTGTTTGTAGCTGCGGGTTTCCCCATAGGGGATGGCCCGCAGGGCTTCCCATGCCGAAAGCTGAAAATCCGTTCCGGAAAGAGACAGGGGCAGGGAAAAGGCGGTCCGTGCTCCGCTGAAATATTCCCCGAGCTGCCGCGCGGCTTCTTTTAAAAGGGGTGTTTCGGTTTCACAAAAGGAATCGGTTCGGGTCTCTCTTTTCTGATGGATGTTTGTGATTCCCGCCCCGTCCTCCGCGACGGCGAGGGTGCCGATGGAAAAATCGTAATACCAGATGTTTTGCATTTCAGACACTCCTTAAAACAGGGACAGCTGCGTGATTTTCTGCGACGGTGCGGTGCGGTCGGAAATCCGTTCGCCGCCCCTCGGCGTCCCGGTCAGCATGGGGGACGCCGGGTCGTGCGCCAGCGCCCGCCTTTGCGCCGCTTTATCTCCGGACGTGGCATAGCAGTAGACGCAGCCGTTGAGGCAGGTGTCGTAAGCGCCGATGTCCACGCTTTCCGCGCAGCCGCACGCGGGGCGCTGGCCCGCGTCTTTTTTTGAGCGGATGGGGCAGCCGATGATTTGTTCCACCAGCTTTGGGTCGATGCAGGCCGAATGGCCGATATGAAACCGGCTCAGGTCGATTGTTTCGGCGCAGGTGAAAAGCGGCAGCCGGTGCGCCTCGGCAATTTCGGAAAATCCCCGCGCGACGGCCAGCATGTCCTCCCGGCCGATGGGAGAAAACCGGTTTCCCAAACGGGCGTAGGGGTCCAGATAGCTGAAAACACAGCGGCGCGTGTCCCGGTGCAGCGCTTCGCACAGGCTGCGAAACTGTCGCAGATGCCATTCCACGGGGTGCGCCCGGTCAACGATGACCGGGTCGTACCGCCAGACCACGCGGTCCGGGCCGATTTTCCGGCTCAGCTCCCGAAAGGTCCGAACGATTTCCGCCTTCGCGGGCAGATTCCGTTCGATGGTTTGGTCGTATGGCGTCAGTGTGAACTGAAAGTAAAACCGATACCCCATCCGTTCGATTTCATCGAGCCGCCGGAGCATAGGGGCCGGATTTTTTGTCCAGAACACGATGCAGTCCACATCCTCCGGCGACAGCCGCACGCGCGACAGCCGGTTCGCGTCGTAGGGGTTGGGAATCAAAATATCATTCTGTTTCAGCCGGTTGAGCATCCATTCGGAATAATAAGCCGGAATGTCGGTGCGCCGGCTTGCGCTGAGGATCATTCCGCCCCGCCTCCCTTTTCCTGTATTATAACACAGACGCGAGGAAAAAGCTTTTGAACAAAGCCCGAATGGGGAAAACCAAACGGAAAGGTGGAAACCTTCTGCTGATTATGGTAAAATAAACCTGAAATGACAGAGCAAAGCGGCCGGGTGGTGAATAATTTGAAAACCTGCAAAACCTACATCAAAAACTTTGCGCGGGTCGTGTTTCAGCCCGCGCATTCCCTGAATCTGAAAAATATTACCGGAAAGAACCTTCCTTATTTTATCGGCTGGATCTGTATTTTTATCTGGCTTTATTCTTATTTCCTGCCGATGGGCGGGTTCCGGTTTGAAAGCAGCCTGTACAACCGCAACGCGGGGAATACAAGCGCCTATTATTTTGTGTGGCTTTTTTCCGGATGCCTCATTCCCGTTTTGTTCGACGGAAAACAGTTTCTGCCCAAAACCTTTTACAGCGTGGTTGCCGCGCTCGCCTGCTTCCTGCTGATCCGTTTTACGGGCGAGAGCGTTCTTTCCCAGGGATTGATGCTGGCGGCCTCCGTGTGCATCGGTCATATTTTTGCGTCCAATGTCTATGCGTTTTTTATGGTGCTGAACAATTCGGAAAAGTTTTTTTCCATGGTGCTCGCCGTTCTGGCGCCCAAGGTGCTGATGCTGGTCAAGCTGGAATTCAGCGATACCGGGTTAGCGGCCGATTTTCCGAGCCTTTTGATTCTGGCCGTCATTCTTGTTCTGGCCGTTTGCTCCTTCTTTTTTCTGTATCATACGGAAAGCATCCCTCTTTCCGCCGGAATCAAACCGCCGGCCGGGGCTTACGCCCTGATGCCGCTGGTGTTCGTCGTGCTTGCCATCAACGACGTGATTGCCCCGGCCACCATGAACAGCATCAGGGGCCTGTCGAAAAGCCAGATGGAGACCTATTACTTTTTCGGCGTTCTGGCCGGACTGGCCGCCGTCCTTTTCTGGCAGAGAAGATTTTCGGTCAACATATGCAATATGCTGAATCTTTCTTTTGCGCTGCTCACGATCGGGTTTGTCCTGAACATCTCCAGCTTTCAGAACAGCGCCGACGGGACGATGGCTTCCGTCTGCTTCGGCGCTTCCTATGCAATCGGATTTGTGAATATTTATTATCTTGCCGGGTTCATGACGAAAAAATTCCAGAGCGTGGTGTTTTACCGGGTGGGCATCGTCCTTTCGGCCCTTTATTATCTGGCGGCGTTTCTGGTGCTGGAGGGATGGAAGCAGAACGAAGCGCTGTCGCCGACCCTGATGGCCACGGTCTGCATTTGTATTGTCATCGTCTTTTTTATCTTTACGCCGTTTTTCATCAAAATGCTTTACGCGTGGGAATGGATTGAGGACGCCTACCGGCTGGACGTGACAAGGTGCTCCCGCCTGGAGGCAAAGCTCAGGGATTATAAGCTGACTGCCGCTGAAATCGAGGTTTGCAGGCTGCTGCTGGAGGGCTGCACCCTGCGGCAGATTTCCGCCGTTCAGTCCAAGGCCTATGCCACGATCAACACTTACTGCACGTCGATTTACCGCAAAATGAACATCAACAGCCGCACGGAGCTGATTCTTCTGCTTCAGGATTACCTCGGGAAATAGACGGCTTTTCCACGGCCGCACGGAGCGCACGGTCCCTTAAACCACGTAAAGGATTTTGTCCTCGCCGAACCGCGCGCCGATTTCCCGCCGCAGGAATTGCTCGCCCTCTGCGCGCAGCGGCGGCCTGTAGCAGTATTTTCCGCGCCCCCTGCCCGTCATCTGCTCCCTGCTGTAAAGCTCGACCGCACCCGGAAACGCCTCGCGGTTGATGGCGTTCTGCACATAGCTGTAGGTCATGAAGATGATTTCGATGAACATCTGCCGTTTGACGGCGGGGGATAGTCCGGCCTCCAGAGCGTCAAGCAGCCCGCGGTAAAGGGAAGTCCAGTTTTCCAGCAGGATGACCGGCGCGATCAGCAGTCCCACGCGGTACCCCGCCTCCGCCAGCCGGTTCAGCGCCGCGATCCGGTTTTCCAGCGGCGAGGTGCCGAGCTCCACTTTCCGCACGATTTCCCGCGGGTTCACGCTCATGCGCGCAATCACCCGGCCGCGGTGCTCAAGCGGCAGCAGCGGTTCCACGCTGTCGAATTTGGTGGGAAAGGTGAGAAATCCCCGTTCGTGCTTCGCAAAGCTTTCAATCGTCCACGGAAGATTGCCGGTGACGGTGTTTTCCAGAACCAGGTCGCTGTTGCTGCCGATTTCAAAGGTCAGGTCCCGGTCGGCGCTCCGGGCGGCCTGAATCAGCTTCCGCATCATTTCCTCCCGGTTGACAAACAGCCGCAGGTAGGAGCATTTGTTGTAATTGCACACGAGATAGCAGTAAAGGCACATCGCGCTGCAGCCGGAAGAGGTGTACGGGACGAGAAAATCGGAAACCTTGCGGTTCGGCACATAGCGGTGCGTTTTCCGGATCCCGATGATCAGGTTTTGTTTCATGCGGGGGAAATTGCGGTTCGGCTGGGACTGCAGCTCCGCAATGCGGTTATGGCTGGCAATCGGCGTCCACGGAACGCCGGAAAAACGCTCCTTCAAATATTTCCCCAGCGGATAATCCAGCGCGGACGGTTCATAGTAAATCTGTTCCGGGTACAAGGCGGACCGCCTCCTTTGGATTTAGTATGAGGTCCGTCTCTGCCTTTTATGCGGGCGGCGGTTTCCACTGTTTTCGGACGGAAAGAAACGCCTTACCCGTTATTTTTTTACCTGTTGGCGGCCGATTGCCGCCACATGGTGGGAAAGCCTTTTCGCGGTTCGTTTTACCCGCTATAATAAAAGTGAACAGAGGGGATGATCGGGTGAAAATACACATTGACATCGTGAACGGTCTGGCGGAGGACGAGGTGCTGATCCGCTGCGGAAAGGTGGACGACACGATCCGGAGGATTCACGAATACATTTTGGAACAAGCCTCCTTGAGTTCCAAAGTCACCTTTTACAAAGAGAACCAGGAATTTTATTTTCCGCTCGACGAGGTGCTGTTTTTCGAAACGGAGGGCGAACACATTTACGCGCACACCGCGAACGACGCCTACCGCATCCGGTACCGCCTTTATGAGCTGGAAACCCTGCTCCCGGGCAGCTTTGTGCGGGCCGCAAAATCCACGATCGTCAATACGGAGCAGGTGTATTCCGTTACGCGCAGCCTGACCTCTTCCAGTCTGGTTCAGTTTTTCAACAGTCATAAACAGGTTTATGTGTCGCGGTATTACTATCGGGAATTCCGGCGGCGCCTGAACGAAAGGAGTCATTATGAAAAGTAGAAATTTGTTTTGGGGCCTGTTCTTCGTAGCAATGGCCGTCTTCGTGATTGCGAGCCAAACCGGTTCCTTCGTGCAGATCAGCGTCCTCGGCATTCTTGCCACCGTGCTGATCGCGGCGATCGTGATCCACAGCGTGCTGCGCCGCAACTTTTTCGGCGTTTTCGTCCCGGCGTCGTTCCTGTACCTGATTTACCGCCAGCCGCTTGCCCTGCCGGAAATTTCCTTCTGGCTGCTGCTTCTGGCCGCGGTGCTGGCCAGCGTCGGGTTCAGCTTCCTTTTTCACAGCCGCCCGCACGGGTGGGGCTGCTGCCGTCATCCCGACATGAAGCGTTTCGGCAAATATGAGGAAAGCGGCGACGACAACAACCCCTCCGCAAGGGCGTCGTTCAGCGGGTCCAGCAAATACCTGCACGGCGACAGCATCAAAAGCGGGCAGTTTTCCTGCTCCTTCGGTTCCCTGGAGGTCTTTTTCGACGAGGCCCGGCTCAGCCCGGAGGGGGCCGAAATTTACCTCGACGTGAGCTTCGGCTCCATTGAGCTGTATGTTCCCAAACAGTGGAAGGTGATCGACGACGTGCGCGTCAGCCTCGGCGCGGTGGAAAACGATATCCGCCTGCCCCGCCCGGGGGAGAACGCGCCCCGGCTGACCCTGACGGGCAGCGTTCAGTTCGGCAACGTGGAAATCCATTACGTCTGACTTTGGCGCGCGGACGGGAAGACCTTTCGCGGAAAGAAAGCCGGCCGACGGGGGCAGTGCCCCGTCGGCCGGCTTGCTATTCCGGAGATTTGTTATTTTGCGGGAGAGGCGCCTTTATGCGGTGTACGCGAAAACGGCCCCTTGCCCGGCGGCCGCGAAGAAAACAAGAAGCACCAGCTCGGCGCAGGCGCGGACCGCGTACAGCAGCTCCTCCGCCATGCCGAGGTTCTCGACCGGCTTCTGTCGGAGCAGGCTGCGCATGTGGTCGCAGATTTCCGCCGCGTCCTTCGGCGTTTCCATGCTCGGCACGTAGTCGACCCCGCGGAAGCGGTCGTAGTGCGCGTTCATATAGCGCAGCAGCTCCTTTTCGTAGCGCCTGTGGTCCGTCAGCCCGCCCCCGAACCCGGGGTTATGGGCCAGGCAGACGAAATCCGCGTAATAATGGCACAGAATGCCCGCCTTCTTGCTGACCTTTGTGCCGATTTCATCCCAGTCCGCGCGGCACAGGCGCTTTGTTTTGCGCTGTACCATCCCTTTGCAGCAGCGCAGCCGGTGCGGGCGGAGAAACGAAAGCGAATGGTCGGGGCAGGTATTGCCCCGGATGAAGCTTTCGTAGTCGAGCACGACCCCGTATTTTTCGCCGATGTATTCGTAAACCAGAGTTCCGATCAGAACGTGGTTTTTACTGTTCATATGGAAGCAGTCCCTTCGGTCGGTATGACTACTTCAATATATCACGAAAAATTTTTTTTTGAATCTTTTCAAGCAATGTCAGAACTTGGCGCAGAATTCGACCGCCTTTCCGTCGGCCGGAAACACCCGGCACAGCGGCGGCCCCAAAGGGCGTGTCAGGGAAGGGAACGAAGATGCGCCCGGATGCGCTCCGCCACGGCGCGGCTTCCCGCGCTCTTCATCAGCAGGCCGGTTTTTCCGGCGAACGCGTCGATGTCTTTCTGGTAAGCGGCGTCGTCGAACAGGCGGATATTTTCCCCGAGCTTTTGGTTGTCGGCCGCGATCGGGAACGGAAAATCGGACCACGGAAAGTAAAAGCCGCGGTCCTCCCGGTACTCCTGAATGTCGGGCGCGTACAAAAAGCAGGGCCGCCGCGTCAGAAGGAAATCGGCGTCCGAAGAGGAATAGTCCGTAATCAGGCAGTCGCTCGCCGCGAGAAGCTCCTGCATGTCGGGGTAAGCGGTCGCGTTTCTCTCGCGCGTTCCGCCGCCGCCCAGCTCCGCCGCTTTTTCGCTGATGGTCGGGTGAAGCCGCACAAGCATCGCCCACTCGCCGCCGAACCGTTTTTCAAGCGCGTCCAGCGTCCGCTGCCGGTCCAGGTCGTAAACGTCCAGCCTTTCGTCCTTCCGGAACGTGGGGGCGTACAGCGCGATTCTGACCGAAGGGGCAAGATGAAAAGCCGAGCGGACCTTTTCCCGGAGCTCGGGCTGCTCCTCGCACAGAATATCGTTTCGGGGGCTTCCGCATTCCAGAATTTCCCCGTAATACCAGAAGGCGTTCTGATAAAGCTGCGTCATGAACCGGCTGTTGGAAATCATCAGGTCGCACATCAGCGAATCCTTCTTCGCCATGCGCACATAGCGCGCGCCGAGCGCGTCCTCCACGTCTTTTTCCACGCGCTTCACGCCCGGGCCGCCGTGCCAGGTTTGAATGTAAAGCTGATTTTTCCGCTTGTGCCCGAACATTTTCCGGGAGTTGTCGATCCAGACGGAAGCGGTTTCCATTTCAAAAACCGCGCGCGGGCTTTTGTAGCGCACCGGCCGCACCCCTGCGGGCAGCTCTTTGGCGTCCGTTTCAGGGTTTTTCATCTGCCGGACCGCGTCGCAGTCGATGCCGAATCGGACCAGCGCCTCATAAATATACTTGCCGTTGTCGCCGTAGCCCCTTCCGAAATAGCTGGTAATAAAAATCTTGTTGCGCCGGATGGGCCAAAGGGCGAAGAACCGCGCCAGAAGCTCATACCACAAATCGGACAGATTCTGGTAAAAATCCCCGGGAATGATTTTCCGGATCAAATTTTTAATCATTGCTCTTTCCTTCCCGCAGCCGCTTTCTTCCCTTGCAGACATAATAGATTCTGGAAACCAGAACCACGATTTCACTGCCGGTCGTCAGAAGCGAGACCGGGATAAAATAAAGGTGGCCGGTCAGGTACAGCACGGCAAGGCCGGCAATATGGAAAACAGCCGCGTAAATCACGGTGTAGTTGGCTTCCTTCATCATGTTCATGGCCCCGAGCGTCGGAAAGCCGAGCAGGTAAATCGGCAGGGTGACGATCATCAGCGGCAGCATGGCCCGGAAAACCGGAACGGTGGCAAGGTACTCGTCGCCGCAGAGCAGGCGGATGATCGGGACGGAGAACACGTACAGGAACGCGGTGCCGCCGAGGACCAGCGGGGCCGCGATAATCATGATCCATTTCATCAGTTTATAGTTCTTCTTGCTGACCATGTAGGGGTAAAGGCTGTCCGCGATCGGGCTGTACATGCCCCTCGCGTTGGTAATCAGACTGTTGGAAGCGCCGAACAGCCCCATGGAGGCATTCCCGAACAGAAGCCCCAGCACAAACACGTTGCTGGCGCTGTAGGCCGTCGTGGCCAGACGGGAGACGAAGAAGATGGCGGATTCCCGCAGGGCTCCCAGCGTGTTCGCAAACGATACGCGGCGAACACGGATCCCCAGCTCCTTGTGGACAAACAGCCACGACCAAAGCACCACAAACAGATTGGAAACGCCGTTCAGAAGCGGAATCCAGTAATAATCCGCGGCCTTGCGCACCACCAGGAAAATCAGAACGGTGTAAATGGCCCGCGCGATCAGGGTGCGGTACGTGATGGTCCCCATCTTTTCCACGCCGCGGAACAGATAATCGGGGACAAAAACGCTGAAAAAAACGGAAATGTAGGCAAAAATCAGATAAAGGCTGATTTGGGAAAAAGCGCCGACGGTTGCGCAGAGAACCAAAAGGAGGGCAAAACCAAAGCCGGAAATCATGATTTTGGCTTGTATCACCGCGGAAACCGTTTCGCTCAGCCGATCCTTGTCGTCGCGGAACAGGGAGCAAAGACGAGTGGCGGACAGTAAAAAGCCGAAGTCCACCAGAAGCTGAAAGTAGACCATCACGGAATTGGCAAACGTCATGATGCCGTAGTTGCCCGGACCGAGCACGCGCGTCAGGTACGGAAAAGTGAGGAGCGGAAAAATGTAGCCGGAGACCTGCAGAATATAAAGCATCACCGTGTTGGAAAACACGGTGCCGAGCTCCTTGCGTTTATTCTTTTCAATTTTCAGCTTTTTCATCATCAATAACCAAATAACTTTCTTTTATTTAGCACCGCAAAGCGAATGAACAGGTACAGCGCGAAATAGGCGTGCAGTCGGATCAGCCATCCGTAAATCCTGCATTTTGAGCTGCTTTTTGTCACGGCCTGCCGGCTCATGGCGGTTTTGAAATAAGGGTCGCGGAACGCGGCCTTCATCGCGCGGCGGATTTCCTTCCCCTTTTCCGGAGCGGCGGAAATATTCCGCTCCAGCCCGTAAAACACCAGGCTGACGAAATCGCCGGCCAGCTGCGCCGAAAAGTCGAATACGTTTTTTTCCGCCGCTATTTTGGCCAGCTGCCGGTTCAGCAGCAGGGCGGCTTCAAAAATCCCGGGGTTGTAGGAACCCATGATGGAAGCGCCGTGAATCCGGTAATGGTACGGGCGGTAGTCCTGCATGACAAACATGCCCTGCGCGTCGAGAATACAGGGGAACGTTGTGACAAAGTCCTCGCCCAGTGAAATGTTGTCGTCGCAGAAGGAAAGGTTCTGCAGGAGCAGCCGGCGGCGAATCAGCTTTGTGACCCGGTTGGGGGAAATGTAGCGCTCCAGCATCGGCCCGAAATTGATCAGCCGGGGCAGAAATTCCTCCCGGATTTTCTCACGGCTGTAATAGCCGGTCCGGGGATAAATTTTTTCCGGGGAGCTGCTTTCCCCGTATTCGCGCAGGTACCCGCACACCACAATGTCGGCGTTTGTTTCGTCTGCTTTTTCCCGAAGGGTGGAAAACATGTCCGGCTCCACCCAGTCGTCGCTGTCCACAAACCCCAGATATTCGCCGCCGGCCTGCAGAGCGCCCGCCTTCCAGGCGGACATCAGGCCGCCGTTTTTTTTGTGGAGGACCCGGATGCGGCGGTCCCGCGCGGCGTAACCGTCGCAGATTGCTCCGGAGGAGTCGGTGGAGCCGTCGTCCACCAGAATGATTTCAATTTCCGACAGCGTCTGCGCAAGCAGGCTGTCCAGGCACTGCGGCAGGAACTGTTCCACATTGTAGACGGGGACGATCACACTGGTCATTTTTTCAGTTCTCCCGCGCAGGAGGAAAGCGGCGCGGCTTTCCCGGCGCTTTCCCGTTTTACCGTCTGGATCAGGTACCCGAGGATCAGCCAGAACAACGCGGTGTTCAGGGAGTTCACAAAAAAGATATCCTGCAGGGTGAGCGCCGAAACGGCGATCACCGTCAGAAGGATCAGGCAGATCATGTCGAACGTCGGGATTCCCGCCGCAAACTTCTTTTTCATGTACAGGAATATTTTGCGCAGAGAAATCACGATAAACGCGAGCATGACGAGCGACCCGGCAAGCCCCACCCCGGCCAGAACGGCAAGGTACCCGTTATGCGCCGCATAGCCGCGCTTGGAAAGGAACAAATTCGGGAATTTGTCCTGCGCATAAACGGTTAAGTTCCTGGGCGAAACGCCGAAAATGGGCTTGGAGCTCCATATTGTGATGACGTCGGTCCAGATTTCGATGCGCAGATTGGAAATGTCCGAGCTTTCCTCCACATCCTCCCGGTGCAGGTCAACCGGCTGATGGGTCACATTGCCGCTGACCAGGCGCGGAACGTAAGAGGAAACATATTTGGTGGCTTCAACCCCGGCCGCCACAATGACGCAGCACAGCAGGGCGCCCGCCAGAGGAAGGAGAATTTTTTTTGCCTGCGGCAGCTCTTTTTTCTGCATTTTGCGGTGCAGGTAGCCGAACATATACAGAAAAGCGGCCACCAGCCCCGCGAGCTCCGCCGTTCTGGAACCGGAAAGCACAATGTAAAGGAACTGGAAAACGCAGTTGACCACATGGAAAACCCGGACGGGGCGGCTGTGCGACCTGCGGAATGCCAGCAGGGAAAACACAATGACGCACACGGAAGTGACCGCGGCAAAATTCGGGTCGGTAAAGATGCCGAAGAGCCGTTCGTCCATAAAGCCCTGGCGCCTGCTGTATTCCTGATAGGGGATGACGTATTCGATCTGAAACAGGAACTGGTACAGCGAAACCGCGATTCCGCAGAACCAGATGACGGACAGAACGTTGGTCAGCCGGTAAAATTCCGTTTTGATTTCCTCGCCGGTCAATTTCCAGGAAATTCCGTAGAGGAGGAAAAACTGGATCGCGGTCCATACGATGGTTTTGGCATTGTTCGCGATTCCGTATTTTATGTTCAAAAGGCTGGAGAGGACGCAAACCGCCAGAAAGGCGGATAAAAGAAGGTTCTCCAGGCAAAAAAAGCGCTTTCCCGCCCGAAAGATACTGTAAACGCAGAGCAGGCAGCCGACCCCCGCAAGCACGTTGTAAATCATGGAATTGACCCCGTCGGTCAGGAAAATGGGAACCGGAAGCATCTTGGAAAGCATCAGATACGATAAGAATACCAGGATATATCCCTGCCTCAGAATGGCAAAAAAGTTTTCCTTGGAATTTCGGGAAGTTTGGACTTCCTTTTGTTCAGTTAAGGTTATCAATTAATTCACACCACTTTTTCAAAACTTGTTCTTTGCCGAATTTGTCGATATGGTCGCGGGCATGCGCGGAAAAGCGTTTGCGCTGTTCCCCGTTTTCCATCAGGGCGCACAGCTTTTCGGCATACAGGTCCACATCGAACGCCGGGACCAGAATTCCGTTTTGGCCGTCGGCCACAATTTCACGCGGGCCGGTGCGGCAGTCAAAGCTGATGACCGGAAGGTTGTTCGCCCTCGCTTCCAGAAGGACCATGGGGAGCCCCTCATAATAGGAGGTCATCGCGTAAATGCCGTATTCGCCGTACCGCCGGTACAGCTCGGGGTCCTGTCCCTTCAGGACCACAAAATCCTGAAGGCCCCTCTGCCGGATTTCGTTTTCCAGCCGTTGTGTTTCCGGCGGGTCGCCGCCCCCGTAAATATGCCACTGCCAGGCGGGGAAACGGGGGAAAACCTTTTCCGCGATCCGCACCAGAAGATCGTACCCCTTCTGCTGCGTAATCCGCCCCACCGTGATGATCTTTCTGGAATCCGCCCGGTATTCGGGGTTCCGCTCCAGAAGGGAATCCTCCACCCAGTTGTAGATAAAGTCCGCTCTTGCGGGCGGAATATGGTATTTGGAAAGATATTCGTCCTTATCCTGTTCCGTCAGCGTAATGACTTTGTCCGCGAAATGCGCGCCCAGAAACCTGCCGGCGCGCTGGCCGAAATCGTTGCAGTAGGGGCTGCCGATGTTCAGATGCTCGCAGAACACCGTTTTCGCCCTGCCGCCCCCGAAAATCAGGAAGCTGTTGGTGCTGGCGGCAATGCCGATTGCGACGTCGATTTGATTTTCGTTGAGATACCGCCGCAGCAGCCGGGTGCCCGGCAGAAAGACCTTTCGGATTCTGGCCTTTTCTTGGAGCAGGTTTTTAAAATGCACCTGTTCGCTCAGCGGATAAAACAGCCGGCCCGTGTCGCTGCAAATGCTGACGGCATGGACCTCGTAGCGGGAGCAGAAGGCGTTCGCAAGGTTGATCGCCACGCGCTCTGCGCCGTCCACCGCGCCCATGCTGTATTTTACAATGCAGATTTTTTTCATTCGCGGCTCTCCCCGTTACATGTTCCAGCGGAACACCGTTTTGAACGGCGTGTTCAGGTCGGTTTCCAGCACCCGGCTGATGTCTTCGATAGCGGAGACCGGCCGGTCCTCGTAAATAATGGAATTCAGGCGGTTCTGGAACGCGCTTTCCTGCATCAGCGAAACGGCGCGTTCAAAATCCGCCCGGCCGGAACGGCTGCTGCCCACCAGCGTCATGCCCTTTTCCAGAACGTCGCGGGTGTTGATCGCAACCTTGTTTTCGCTGACGCCCATCAGCATCAGCGTGCCCTGGGGATTGATATAGCGGATCACGTCGTCAATGGCGTAATAGCTGCCCTCGCCGCCGCAGCATTCAAACGCGTGGTCGATCTCGAAATCCTCGGGGACCTCCCCGGTCAGCAGCGTGCGGTGCGCAAAGGAAAACTGCGCGAGCTTCCGCTCGTTTCTTCCGATCACCACAATCCGGCTTTCCGGGAACAGCTTGGCCAGCACACAGGATACCGTGTAGGACAGGCTGCCGTCGCCCCAGATGCCGATGGTATTGCGGCGCTTGTGGGAAATCATCTCAAAGCGCGTCACGGCGTGGACCGCAACGCTGACGAACTCGGTGATCGCCGCGATGCGGGGCGGGACCCCGTCGCACGCGACAACGCGGTCGGGCCGCAGGTTGACGAACTCCCGCATGAAGCCGTCGTGCCCGCTGGAAAGAAAATAAGCGCCTTTTGCGTAATTTTCAAACACAATGTCGTCGGGAATCGTCGGCGTGTTGGGGATCAGCACCACATTCTGCCCCGGGCGGAAGGTCCCGGTCTTGTCGGAGACCACCTCGCCGCAGCATTCGTGAATCAGCGCCATGGGCAGCTTTTTGCGCAGCACCTTCGGGTCGCGCTGGCCCAGAAAATACCTTTGGTCCGCGTGGCACACCGCCATGTAGCGCGGGCGGACGATCACCTCGCCCGTAAAATCAATGTCCTGGTATTTGATGGAAAAAACCTGCGGGCTGACGAGCTGATACACATAATTAATCAATTTGAATCCCTCCGACCATGGCCTGCGCGATCTTGTAATCGCTGACCGTGGTAATCTTCAGGTTGGCTACTTCTCCTTCCACCAGGCGTACCGGGGTGCTGCGCACCACGCAGATTTTGCAGGCGTCCGTCAGAACGGCCTTTTCGTCCTCGCTCAGCTCCAGATACAGCTTTTTCAGCAGGGACATGCGGAAGCTCTGGGGGGTCTGGCCCTGGTAGATCTTCCTGCGCTCGGGGATGCTGCTGATGACCTTCCCGTCCTCCGAAACCACAATGGTGTCGGTGGCGGAAATCACCGTGTCCACCGCGCCGTACCGGAGCGCGGCGTCGATGTTTTCATCCAGGATCCGCAGCGTGACGAACGGGCGCACGGAATCGTGGGTCACGATGATGTGGTCGTCGCTCGGGCCGAAGTCCTTCTCAATGGCCTCGATAATGTTCAGAATGGTTTCGTTGCGGTCGCCGCCGCCCGCGGCAATGTGGATTTTGTCCCTGTACTGCGGAACATGGCGGTCGACAAGGTCCTGCATGTGCAGCAGCCAGTTCGGATGGACGCCGATGTAAATCGCGTCTATTCTGGGGCAGAGCAGGAATTTTTCAAGCGTGTGGATAATGATCGGTTTGTCGTCCAAAGGCAAAAACTGCTTGGGCATGTCTGAAATATGCATCCGGCTTCCGATTCCGCCGGCAAGAATTGCGCCAAAAATCATTTTGATAAATCCTCCTTACGGCAATAGTATTTCCCTTTATACTCAAGATAACTGTGATTCAGGTCCATAAACAGCGCTTCGTGCGGGGCGACACGCTGTTCCTCGGGCGGAAGACACATGTAGTCGCCGAAAACCATGCGCAGGTAGCTGTCGTACCCCGCGGGCAGCCGGAACGGTTCCCCTTCGAATTCTTTTTCCGCCGAGGTGCGGAACCATTCCGCCGGGTATTCGTTCTGCATGTAGTGCGGGCCGGAGCACAGCTCCGTCACCTTGCTGCAGTCCGCAATGGGGTAGCGGGTCATTTGCCGCTCCGCAAACCGCCAGATGCGGTAGCGCAGCCGCCGGGACGGCACCGCCCCGAGCAGGAGCCTGCCCGCCAGGGCGGTCGCTCCGCCGTGGTTTTCGGGCACCAGCTGCGCGCAGTAGATGGAGTAGACCAGCGCCCAGAATTTCTGAATCCGGCGGCGGAAGCGCGAATCGGGGCAGCCGTCGAGCGGCAGGATGTCGAGCACCACGCCGTGCGGAATGTCCAGATCCTGCTGGTAGGGCTTGATGAACGTGGTGTTTACGTCGCGGATGGTCAGAAACAGGTTGTGGTCCACCAGGTCCGGCCCGGAGCAGACGCACACATAGCGGGAGGTGTCCGCCTCGCGGTTCCAGATGGCCTTGAGCGTTTCATAGTCCCCGCGGGGCATGAAAAAGTCCACGTCGTCGTCCCACGGGACAAATCCCCTGTGCCGGATCGCCCCGATGCAGCAGCCGCCGCAGAAATAAGAAAGCAAATGGTGCTGTTCGCAAAAGTCCCTGAAATACCGGGCGGCCTCCAGGCTTTTCCGCTGGAGCGCGCCGGTTTCACTCTGCGTGAGGTTGTCCATCCGAGTCCCTCCTTCCCGTAAAGCTGCGGTTTTTGCTGTTTTCCAGAACGCGCCGGCGCACCGCCTCGACCTCCTGTGCCCACCGGGGTTTTACGCGCCGGCGCCAGAACGGCATGCCGCAAAGCCCGGCAAGAGTCCCGGCGCCGTAGCTGACGTGCAGAAGGAAAAACAAAAAAGGCAACAGAAGGTGTAACGAACGCCGTCTCTTACCTTTTACCGAAAGAACCGCCATGGCGGCGGCCAAAAGCCAGTACGCCCCCCACATCAGGTATGACAGGAGGGGATAGCCCAGGAAAGCCAGTATGGCGGTGAATAAAATTCCCATAATAAATAAAAACGGCACGAAATGGTATGCGGAAAGACAGCCGGGGCAAACGCCGGCTGTCAGGCCGATCCAATAACCGTTGCCGTATTTTTGCTTGAGCATTTTTGAAAGCGTGCCGCGCACGTGCTGGTACGAAACGACATCGTCGTTCAGGCAGAAGCGGTACCCCGCAAGGCGCATGCGGTAATGCAGCTCGTTGTCCTCCGTGCGGCCGAGCGCCTCGTTCATGCCGCCGACGATCTCAAAAATCTCACGGCGGTAGGCGGCGTGGAACATGCTTTTCACATAGGTTTTTTCCGAACCGCGGCGGTAAGGCGCGACGGAGCTGCCGAACATGGAGCTTTCCGCGAGCAGGAGCGTTTCCTTCCACGGGGTCTTGTCGTCCATGATATTGGGGCGGCGGCCGCCGGAAATATCCTCGCCCTCTTCCAGGTGCCGCACGTTGTTTGCGATGAATTCGGGCGGAACGGACGCGTGGGCGTCGATCCGCACGATCACGTCGCCCAGGGCGCTGCCGATCGCGCAGTTCCAGCCGGCCGCCTGAATGCGTTTGGGGTTGTCCAGAACCAGGACGCGGGAAAAGCCGTTGTCCTCCCGGGCAAACTCCAGCATCATTTGTTTGGTGGAATCCGACGAGCCGCCGTCCACCAGCACGATCTCCATTTGGGAATGGGGATAGCTCTGCCGTCTGATATCATCAAATAAAGCGCCCAGTACATTCTGTTCATTCCATGCGATGACGCACAGGGATACTGTCAGCAATCCGTTCACACTCCTGATATTGGGCATAACAACCGGACCGAAACCAATCGTTTTAATATTATATCACGAAATTCCGTAAAGTCAACTTTTCCCAAAAGCGTTCCGCCGCGCGGCCTGGCGCGGCCGATTCCGGTGCGGCTCCATACCACTCGGCCGCCGCGCGGAACCGCGGGCATTTTATATCATGTTACATTTTACACGGTTCCCTGTGTCCATGCAATGAACGGAATGTAAATTAATTGCATTTTACCGGCATTTGCCCCGGTTTCTTTCAGTTTTGGCTTGAAAGGCCGGGCCCGGAATGGTACACTATAGAAATATTGACTGTGGCGGTGAAAAAAATTGGAAAAAATAAAGAAACTGTGGCGGTTCTGCACCTCTCCGGAAATGATTCTGTACCTGGTTTTCGGCGTGCTGACCACCGTCATCAATATCGTGGCCTACACGTTCCTGCGCCCGCGGCTCCCGCTGGACGAGGTTTCCGCCGTTCTGACGGCCAACGCAATCGCGTGGGTCCTTGCGGTGGCGTTTGCGTTTATCACAAACAAGCTGTTTGTGTTCCAAAGCAAAAGCTTTGCGGCCAGGCTCTTCTGGTGGGAACTGATCACCTTTGTGGGCGCCCGCCTGTTTTCGCTGGTCGTGGACGAATACTGCATGTATCTTCTGGTCACGGTCCTGAAAGCCGGCGATCTTTTTTCAAAGATCGTGGTCAACGTTCTTGTGGTCATTATCAATTATGTCTTCAGCAAACTGATTATATTCAAAAAAAAGGCTTGACCCGCACGCGGGAAACCCGTTCCCGCGCGGACGGAAGCAATGGAGGAAAACGACATGTTAGCAACCGAAAAAACCATGGACAAAATCGTGAGCCTGTGTAAAAACCGCGGTTTTGTTTACGCCGGCAGCGAAATTTACGGCGGCCTTTCCAACTCCTGGGATTACGGCCCGCTCGGCGTGGAGTTCAAAAACAACGTAAAGCGCGCATGGCTGAAAAAATTCGTGCAGGAAAGCCCCTATAATGTCGGGCTGGATTCCGCCATCCTGATGAATCCGGAGGTCTGGGTCGCTTCGGGCCACGTGGGCGGCTTTTCCGACCCGCTGATGGACTGCCGCGACTGCAAAACGCGCCACCGCGCCGACAAGCTGATCGAGGATTTTACCGGCGAACCGGCCGACGGCTGGACGAACGAGCAGATGAAGGAATTCATTGTAAAAAACGGGATCAAATGCCCGAACTGCGGCAGCGCCAATTTTACGGACATCCGCCAGTTCAACCTGATGTTCAAAACCTTTCAGGGCGTGACGGAGGACGCGAAGAATCAGCTCTACCTGCGCCCCGAAACGGCGCAGGGTATTTTCGTCAACTTTGCCAACATCCAGCGAACCACGCGCAAAAAGGTGCCGTTCGGTGTCTGCCAGGTCGGCAAGAGCTTTCGCAACGAAATCACCCCGGGCAATTTCATTTTCCGCATCCGTGAATTTGAGCAGATGGAATGCGAGTTCTTCTGCAAGCCCGGCACCGACCTCGACTGGTTCTATTACTGGAAGGACTTTTGCAAAAACTGGCTGCTGAACCTCGGAATGACGGCGGAAAACATGCGCCTGCGCGACCACGATCAGGAGGAGCTTTCCTTCTATTCCAAGGCGACGACGGACATTGAGTATCGGTTCCCGTTCGGCTGGGGCGAGCTGTGGGGCATTGCCGACCGCACCGACTACGACCTGAAGCAGCATATCAACCATTCCGGCAAAAGCCTGGACTACTTCGACCCCGAAACCAACGAACGCTACGTTCCTTATGTGGTCGAGCCTTCCCTCGGCGCGGACCGCGTGGCGCTGGCCTTCCTGTGCGACGCTTACGACGAGGAGAAAATCGACGAGAAGGACACCCGCGTGGTGCTGCGCCTGCATCCGGCGCTCGCGCCGTTCAAGGCGGCCGTGCTTCCGCTTTCCAAAAAGCTGAACGACAGGGCGCGGGAGGTTTACGCTTCGCTGACCCGGCATTTTATGGCCGACTACGACGACGCGGGTTCCATCGGCAAGCGCTACCGCCGTCAGGATGAAATCGGCACGCCGTTCTGCGTCACCTATGACTTTGACAGCGAGAACGACCGCTGCGTGACCGTGCGCGACCGCGACACCATGCAGCAGGAGCGCGTGCCGATCGACGCGCTGGCCGGTTACATCGCCGAAAAAACCGAATTCTGAAAAAACGGAAAACGCCCCGCGCCGGTTCAGGCGCGGGGCGTTCTGCCGAAACGCGAAGCGTTTTACTGCCGCATGGAATTTCCGGCGGATACCAAGGCCGCCATCAGCATGGAGCTGAAGAT
>JAAYUL010000140.1 GCA_012517675.1 Clostridiales bacterium
AGAGTCCGGCTCCCTTCTGGGCGGCGGGGGCGGCACTTCTTCTTTGACGTCCGGAACGGAAACGGGTTCCCTGACCGGCTCTTCCGGCCGTTCCGCTTCCGCCGTGACCGGGGGCGCGGCTTCGGCAACCGCCGGTTCCTCTGTTTCATACTGTTCCGCGGCGGCAGCCGTTTCCCGCGGGGGCGGGGTTTCGTCCGCAGCGGTCAAAGCGGCGGCGGATTCCTCCGGCTGTTCCGCTTCCGCCGTGACCGGGGGCGCGGCTTCGGCAACCGCCGGTTCCTCCGTCTCGCGCAGCTCCGCGGCGGCAGCCGTTTCCCGCGGGGGCGGGGCTTCATCCGTGACGGTCAAAGCGGCGGCGGATTCCTCCGGCCGTTCCGCTTCCGCGCGTTGTTCCATCGTCAGGGGCGCGCCGGCGGGCTGCGGTGTGCTTGGCCGCACGGGTTCCGGCTGGTACACCGGGTCCGATATGGGCTGCGGGATTTCCGGCTGACGCCCGGGGCCGGGCAGGATTTCCGGTGTGGGCGCTGGCACCGGCTGGGGGATCGGGACCGGCGACGGGCCCGGAACGGGAACCGGAGAAGGCTTTTCCGGCGGGACCACCGGCGGCCGGACGGGGGGAACGGCGGGCTCCTCCTGCGGGAGCGGTGCTTTTTCCTTTGGCCCGGCGGCTTTTCGCTCCGGTTCGTACAGGGAGAAAATATCGTCCTGTTCCATTCCCGCGTGGTGAAGGGCCTGTTCCACGCGCTGCCTGCGTTTTTCATGAAGCTCTTCAAATTTCCGGGAGATTTCGAGGGCTTCCGCGTCTTCCCCGGAATGGGAAAACAGGTAGGAGTATTCGGAGTTCCGCGCGCCCTCCCTCACCTTTTTCGTATCGATCAGAATGGTCTTTTCGTAATCCTTGCGATATTCCGCCAGCGTTTTCAGCTGGAGACCGTAATAGATGTCTTCCGCTTCGTTGAATTCGGGGTATTCGCGTTTGCGCCGCCCGAACAGGCCGCGCTTTTTCTTTTTTTCTCTTTTCGACAGAGGGGGCGACCCCTCGAAACCACCGTCCGCGGTTTTGACCTGCATCACGGGGGGAACGGCGGGTTCCGCCTGTTCCGGGCCGCCGGACTTGCGCGCCTGCGGCGGCCCTTCCGCGGCTTTGTCCCCCCGGGGCGGCGCACCCTTTCGGAGTGAGCGCGCTTCCGCCAGAATGACGTCGAGGCGGAGATCCTCGTTCGCGGGCTTTTTCTGATCCGCCATCTTTTCATCCGCTCCTGTACTATTTTGTCCGGATGCCGCAGCGCTGGCGGGCGATTTCATAACAAATGACGCCGCACGCGACCGAGGCATTCAGCGAATTTATTTTGCCCTTCATTGGCAGGGATATGATAAAATCACATTTTTCTTTTACCAGCCGGCTGATCCCGAAGCCCTCGCTGCCGATGACCACCGCCGCGGGGCCGGTGTAATCCACGCCGCACCAGGGCTCGCCGCCCATGTCCGCGCCGTAAATCCAAACGCCGCGCTGCTTGAGCTCGTCGACGGCGGCGGCGATGTTGGCCACGCGCGCCACGGGAACGTATTCCACCGCGCCCG
The DNA here is from genome assembly GCA_012517675.1 of Clostridiales bacterium. GTDB lineage: Bacteria > Bacillota > Clostridia > Oscillospirales > Acutalibacteraceae > Caproiciproducens. Next base: position 1,582 of record JAAYUL010000140.1, read on the forward strand.
CGCTGGCCTTTCCCACCGCCCAGGTGAGCCCGGCCGACCTGCGCTTTGGAATGATAATGCCGTGCGCCCCCGCGCATTCCGCAACGCGGAGCATCGCGCCGAGGTTGTGGGGGTCCTCCAGCTCATCCGCCACAATCAGGAACGGGGGTTCGCCGCGTTCCTCCGCCAGGCGGAAAATGTCGTCTACGGTGGCGTAATCCTTCACCGCGGCGACCGCGACCACGCCCTGGTGGTTTGCGCCGCCGCACAGGGCGTCGAGCTTTCTGGAGTCCGCTTCCTTGATCGCGATCCCCTTTTCCTTTGCTTTCGCAATCAGGACGTTCAGGCTGCCGGTGCGGCAGCCTCGCGCGACGTAAAGGCTGTCGATAGCCCTGCCGCCGCGCAGCGCCTCGCTCACGGCGTTTCTTCCCGCAATAATATCCTCGCTCTGACGGGCGGTCTGGTTCATCTGAAAAACTCCCTCTGGCCGGTTTTTGCCGGTAACAAAATTTCACTGTTTTATGATCAATGATATATTTATTAATTATATCATAACTTTCCCGAAATTAGGACAGGAAATCACGCGCAGCAAAGGGAAAAACACAAAAATATTTTGAAAGAAGCGGTTTCCGTTTCCGTAAAGGCCGTTATACCGCGTGTATTTTAATCGGGTTTACATAAAACCGTGGAATACCTCGGGAATAACGGTGGAAAACTCGGTGGAAAATGTGGAAAAGTCGCAAATCAAAGCCGGAGTTCGGTGAAAAACCGAATCGGGGAAACTGTTGTTATGTCAACCGGAGCAAAGATTTTCAAAACTTTCCGTATTTCCGAATGGCTGTTCGCATGCTATAATAAAATCCGGAACATCATGAAACAAAACGACACGGGGGTGCGCGATGGAATGCTTTGATTTGGCCCAGACGCTGGAATGCGGCCAGTGCTTCCGCTGGGACCTTCAGCCGGACGGCTCCTACACGGGGATTGCCGGCGGAAGGATGCTGAATGTTTCCGCGGAAAATTTAACGGAGGTTCTAAAAGATCCGTTCTGGCGCCGCTATTTTGATTTTGACCTTGATTACGAAAAAATCAGGCGCGAGCTTTCGCGCGCCGACCCCGTTCTGGCCGAAGCGGCAAGGTTCGCGCCGGGCATCCGCATCCTGAATCAGGACCCATGGGAGGCGCTCTGCTCGTTCATCCTTTCGCAGAACAACAACATCCCTCGCATCAGGGGAATCGTGGCGCGGCTGTGCGAACAGTTCGGGGAGGAAACGGACGGGGTGCGGTCCTTTCCGGAACCGGCGGCGCTTCGCTCCCTTTCGGAGGAGGACCTTGCCGGGGTGCGGTGCGGCTTCCGCGCGCGCTATCTGCTTGACGCGGCGCGCAGGGTGGATTCGGGGCGGGTCGACCTCTGCGCGCTGCGCACCGTGCCGGTTGCTCAGGCGCGCGAAACGCTGATGACGATCGTGGGGGTCGGGCCGAAGGTGGCCGACTGCACGCTGCTTTACGGCCTTCACCGGCTGGAGGCGTTCCCCATGGACGTCTGGATGAAGCGCGCCATGAAAACGCTGTTCCCCGGCCGCGCGCCGGAGTCCTTCGGGCGCTACGCGGGGATCGCGCAGCAGTATATTTTCCACTACAGCAGGATGAACCCGCAGCTGTTTCAGAAGGAAGCGTAAATTTCACATACCGGCGGAGAAGAATCTGTTAACAATTTGTCAAAATGTTCAAATTTTTATGGATATCCCATAAAACGGCTTTCATTATTTTCCGTTTTGCGGTATAATAGACGCAAAGAATTTAACAATTAAAAATCAGGAAGGGGACTCTATCATGCCATTAGTCAATACGACGGAAATGTTTAAAAAAGCCTATACCGGCGGTTACGCGATCGGCGCGTTCAACGTGAACAATATGGAAATTGTTCAGGGGATCACCGAAGCGTGCAGCGAGCTGAAAGCTCCCGTTATTCTTCAGGTTTCCGCGGGAGCCCGCAAATATGCGAACCATACTTACCTGACCAAGCTGGTCGAGGCCGCGGTGATTGAAAACCCGGATATCCCGATTGCCCTTCACCTTGACCACGGCCCCTCTTACGAGCTTTGCAAGGACTGCATCGACGGCGGCTTCACCTCCGTGATGTTCGACGGCTCCTCCAAGCCCTATGAGGAAAACGTGGAGGAAGCCCGCAAGGTCGCGCAGTACGCGCACAAGTACAACGTGACCGTGGAAGCGGAGCTCGGTCAGCTGGCTGGCATTGAGGACGAAGTTTCCGTCGACGCCGACAAAGCGCATTTTACCGACCCCGCCCAGGTTCAGGATTTTGTCACCAGAACCGGCGTCGATTCCCTCGCCATTGCCATCGGCACCAGCCACGGCGCTTATAAATTCAAGCCGGGCCAGAAGCCGCAGCTTCGCTTCGACATCCTGAAGGAAGTCGCGGAGCGCCTGCCGGGCTTCCCGATCGTTCTGCACGGCGCGTCCTCCGTCATTCCGGAGTTCGTGCAGCAGATCAACCAATACGGCGGCCAGATGCCCGACGCGATCGGCATCCCGGAGGAAATGCTCCGCGAGGCCGCGAAGATGGCCGTCTGCAAGATCAACGTCGACTCCGACCTGCGCCTTGCCATGACCGCCACCATCCGCAAATACTTTGCGGAGAATCCGTCCCACTTTGACCCCCGCCAGTACCTTGGACCCGCGCGCACCGCGATTAAGAACATGGTTGAACACAAAATCAACGTTGTTCTGGGCTGCGCAGGCAAAGCCTGATTTTTGAAATAGCAAGAGCCGCCGCGAAATTTTCGCGGCGGCTCTTTTTTGTTGTTATGCCGGTTTTACAACACGCTGCAAAACGGGCTTTTTTGTGTGCGCCCTATTCTTCCAGAAAGGGAGGGTACATCATCAGCGCGTGGTTTTCAGAATAGGTGTAATACGGCTTTTGGGGGCTGAGCCACGCGCCGCGCAGTTCCGTTGCGGTCAGCTGCAAAGAAAGCTGAAGGGGCGGACGGTGCGGTTTTCCACCATCAGATCCCGGTAATTGTAAACGCAGGTGGCGCCGCTTCCAAAGGGCTGGGTCCTGTTTTCATCCGGAAACACGTCGTAGCTGTGGCGGTACCGCTCCGTCACGGTCAAATCCGTATGCAGGGTCATCCAGTAAATCAAATTGGAAGCTGGCACAAGCCTCCGCCCACGCCGCGATGAAAGGTTCCGCAGAAAAGGACCATTCCCTCCCGGCAGCCTTTGCGCCGCGACGGGCGGCCGATCGCTTTTCAGTAGTAACGAAAAGGTCTCTCCGGGCTGAAGCACGAGGCCGTCCAGGCTGGCGATTGCCGGCCTTAAATTGACCGCCTTGTTTTGCTGAAGCTTCCTGTCCGCATTTTGCAGCTTTCTGTAAAGGGGAGTCGCGTGGCAAAACTGCGTGCAGGGAAACCGGCGTCCCGATTGGAGCCGGGCGAATTTGACACCGCCGAAATACCAGCGCATCGAACGCCGGAGCGTGTAATATTTCGCGCCGCAGAAAACCCGCAGCCTTGAGCGTGTTTTGGGAATCAGCCGATTTACGGCGGCTTTTGGTTTCATGCGCAGCGCTCCCCTTTCGGTTGGATTTCCGTAAAAAAGCGGGTCTGTTTTTTCATATTTCAAATTATGACGGTTTTCCGCCGCGATTTCCCGTTGGCAGCAAACTTCGGCCCGTCCCGAGACCCTTCGTTCTTAATTTGTTAATAATTTTACTATTGACTATCAGTCATATTTGACTATAATAGAAACATATAAATGACCAATGGTCATTAAATTACAAAAACCGGCGGAAAACGCCCGTTATGCGGCGTTTTCGGCGGTCCGGCCGGTTGTATCACGAGGTGAGTGAAAATGACTGCGAGACTTGAAAACAAAAAGATGCTCAAAGAGAACGCCCTTCTGGACGCGGCGTTCGACCTGTTTGCCAGAATCGGGGTGAACGGCACCACGATCGACGAGATCGTCAAAAAGGCCGGGGTGGCCAAGGGGACGTTTTATCTGTATTTTAAGGACAAATACGACATTCTGGACATGGTGGTGGTCCGCAAGACCACCGCTCTGCTGAGCGACGCCATCGCCGCGGCGAAAGCCCGGGCGTATGAGGACCGGGCCGACGAAGCCGCCTTTTTTACCGGCTATCTGATCGACCAGCTGGCCCGGGATAAGCTGCTGATGCGCATTATCCACAAGAACCTTTCCCTCAGCCTTTACCACAAGGTGATCAACGACCCCGTGCGCGGCGTGGAGCTGAAACAGGTGGTGGAGGACTTCAAGCGGAGCATTCAATGCGGCGGCTACAGCGGTCAGGAAATGGACCACCTGCTTTTTATCCTGCTTGAAATGACCGGCTCGGTCTGCTACAGCTCCATCATCAACAGCGAGCCGGCGCCGATCGAAACGATCAAGCCCATCCTGTTGAAAACAATCCGCAAAATCCTGGCTTAACTGATGCATACGGCAATTTCAAAATAATGTGGAGCTGTTTTGTTGTCTCCCCCGCCGGAAGCGGGGGAGACAACATCCGGCTTTCCGGTTTTTATTTGAAGCTGCTAATAGGAAAGAAGAATGACTGATGCAGAAATTCGGGTATTTCATCGCAAAACACCGTGTGGCGGTTTTTATCATCGGCCTGCTGCTTTTGATTCCGTCCTTTATCGGGTTTGCGAAAACCAGAGTCAATTACGACCTGCTGACCTATCTGCCGAGCGGAATCGATTCGGTGGAAGGGGAGCAGATTCTCGACAAGGATTTTTCCGACGCCGCGACGGGCATGCTGGTGCTGCGCGGCATGCGGGACAGCGACGCGGAAAATCTGAAATCGTCCATTTTGAAGGTGGACGGCGTGGAGCGGGTGCTGTGGAAGGACGACCTCGCGGGAATTACGATTCCCGATTCCATCCTCCCCGAAAGCGTGAACAGCGTTTTTAACAGCGGCGATTCCACCCTGATGCTGATCCAGTTCAAATACGACGCGTCCTCGGTTCAGACGCAGCAGGCCGTTTCCGGAATCCGGAAGCTCCTGAACGAGAAGTGCTTTCTCAGCGGCATGTCGGCGCTGGTCAAGGACACGATCGACCTTTCCAATTACGAAACGCCGCGGTATGTCATCCTCGCCGTCTGCATTCTGCTGTGCATTCTGGCGCTCACCATCCATTCCTGGGTCGTGCCGCCGCTTTTCGTCTTGTGCATCGGCATGGCGATCCTTTACAATTTGGGTTCCAACATCATGTTCGGCGAGATTTCCTACGTGACCAAGGCGCTCGCGGCGGTGCTGCAGCTCGGCGTCACCATGGATTTCGCCATTTTTCTGTTCAACCGCTTTGAACACGAGCTTTTGAAAAATCCCGACAAGGAGCAGGCCATGGCCAACGCCATCGCCAATTCCTTTACCGCCGTGTTCGGCTCCGGGCTGACCACGATCTGCGGCTTTCTCGCAATGGGGATCATGCGGCTGGGCATCGGGAAGGACATCGGCTTCGTCATGGCGAAGGGCGTGTTCCTGAGCGTGATTTCCACGTTCACCCTTCTTCCCGCGCTGCTCCTGATCTTTTACGGGCCGATTTTCCGCTTTACCCATAAAACGATCATGTCGTACCTGATTCCCGCGTTTGAACGGCTTGCGGGTTTTGTGGTGAACAAACGCGTCGCGCTGATGGTGGTCGGGCTGCTCCTGCTGATTCCCGCCTATTTCGGCCAGGCGAACGCGAAGGTTTACTACAATCTGGAGCAGTCGCTTCCCGCCGACATCCGGTCGATCATTTCCCTCAATGTTTTGAAACAGGATTTCGACATGGCGACGACGAATATGATCGTGGTGCATGACACGGTTCCCGCGTACCAGCTCGGTGAAATGGAAGACGAACTCTCCGCGCTGGGCGGCATCAACAAGGTCGTCGGCACGGACAGCGTGCTCGGGCCGGGCGTTCCGGAATCCATTCTGCCGGACAGCGTGACGGAAATGGTTCATAAGGACGGCTACAAGATCGTTCTGGTCAATTCGAGTTACCGGCCGGCCACCGACGAAATCAAGGAACAGCTGGTCCAAATGAACAAAATCGTAAAAAAATACGATCCGAAGGGCATGATCACGGGCGAGGGGGCGCTGACAAACGACCTGATCAGCATCTGCGACACGGACTTTAAAAATGTCAGCATCGCGTCGATCGCGGTCGTGTTCGCGGTGGTGATGCTGATGTTTTCCTCCGTTTCGGTTCCGGTCGTTCTGGTGTGCGCCATCGAGCTCGCCATCTTTATCAATATGGGCATCCCGTATTACACGGGCAGCACGATCCCGTTCATCGCCTCCATTGTCATCGGCTGCATTCAGCTGGGCGCGACGGTGGACTACGCCATCCTGCTGACCAGCTCTTTCCGGGAGCATATCCGGAACGGGGAAAGCAGGGAGGCGGCCATGCGGATCGCCGTGCAGCATTCGACAAGATCGATCCTCACCAGCGCCCTTACGTTTTTCGGCGCGACGTTCGGCGTGTACCTGGTTTCCACCATCGACCTGATCAAAAGCCTGACGCTGCTGATTGCAAGGGGCGCGCTGATCAGCACGGCGGTGATTGTACTGATTCTGCCCGGACTGCTGATGCTGTTCGAGCCGGTGATCGCGCGCACGAGCCTGTTCTGGAAGCATAAGCGCGGTGCTTCGGCAACGCAGATGGATGCCGAAGAGATCGACTGATTTTTAAGGAGGATTGATTCAGATGAGAAAATTATCTCATGGAAAGCTGTATAAAACGCTCAGAAAAACAGCCGGCGTCGTGACCGCGGCGGCCGTGCTGGTTTCCACCGCGGCCGCGGGCGGCGCGGTTCCGACCGCTTCCGCCGCCGCGACGGGGAGCGCAACGAAAAGCGAGACGGTTTACGTCAACCTGGATTCCACGGGAAACGTGGAAAAGGAAACCGTGACGGACTGGCTGCACACCGACACGGCCGGAGCCGTGATCGCCGACCGGTCGTCCCTTTCCAATATCGTCAACATCAAGGGCAAGGAAACGCCCCAAATTTCCGGCAGCAACGTGACCTGGACGCTGAGCGGCAACGACCTGTATTATCAGGGGGAGACGGCGAAGACCCCGCCTGTTTCCATGACGATCCGGTATTTTCTGGACGGGAAATCCATTTCCGCGTCGGACCTGGCGGGAAAATCCGGAAAGTTTGAAATGAAACTTTCGTTCCAGAACAAGGACGCCCACACGGTCGTGATCGACGGGGAGACAAAGACGGTCTATACGCCGTTCGCCTGCGTGGCGGCTTTCAACCTTCCCAAAAAGAATTTCACCAATGTAAAGACGAATTTCGGCAGCGTTGTCGGCGACGGTTCCAATCAGGCCGTCAGCTACCTTGGGCTGCCCGGCCTGAAGGAAAGCCTGAGCATGCTCGACCTGAGCGATGCCGGCCTTCCGGATGAGCTGGATGTGACCGCGGATGTTCAGAATTTCACGCTCGGCCCGATCATGGCGGTTGTTTCGCCCGTTCCGGACCTTGATTCCCTGAAAAACACGGACAGTGTGGAAGAGCTGACCGACAAGCTGGATCAGCTGATCGACGCGGGCTTACAGCTGAAAAACGCCACGGGCACGCTCAGCGCGGGGGAAACCGCGTTCGCAAACGGCGTGAGCGAGCTGTATCAGGGGGTCAGCACCGCCGGCGCTTCGTTCAACCAAATCGTGGCCGGGGCGAAAACGCTTAACAGCGCGGTCGGCAATTCCAAAACCGGCGTTTCCGCGCTGGCCGACGGAACCGGCAGCCTTGCCTCCGGGTCGAGCCAGCTGGCCAATGGACTGAACCGGCTGTTTGCCCAGTTCGGGACGGGAACCGCTTCTTCGCCCACGCTGAAGGACAGCGTCAACACCCTCAACAGCGGCACCCAGCAGCTGGCCGACGGGATCTCCGCGCTGTTTGCGCAGCTTTCTCCCGCGGAAAGCGGAAAATCGGCCACGCTGGCCGACGGCGTGAATTCGCTGAACACGGGCGTGTCCCAGTATACCGCGCTGACGAACAGCGCGCTGTTCGGCATGGTGGAAACCAATCTTCAGACCCTTCGGAGCGCGCTTTCCTCTTCCCTGAACCAGGCGCTGGCCGGGCAGGGCCTGACCCAGGCGCAGATTGACGCAACGGCCCAGAACGCGTTTACGGCCGCGGTTTCCAATGAGCTGACCGGCCTGCACGGAGCCGCCGACGCCGCCCTGATCCAGTCCCTGACGGCGAGCAAAAGCGCGGAAAAAGAAGCTTACTACAACAGCGCCTGCGTTTTCGTCAATTTGTACGACATTCTCAGCGTTGTGACCTCCGACCCCGCCGTGGCGGGCCTGACCGACCAGACGAAAAAAGAGGCCGCGTTTGAACGGGCGATGGCGTCCTCGTCCTCCTATTTTTACAAATTCAGTAAAAGCAGCCTTTCCACAACGCTTGCGTCCGTATCTTCTTTGACGGACGCGCAGCGCAGCGGGCTGACCGCGGCGGCGGGTGCGGTTCCGGACGCGAAATTCAGCGCCGCGGCGAGCGAAATCAACGGGCAGAACGTCGTGCTTGCGGGCAAGAGCGTCTCCGCCGGCGCCGCCGCGCTGGCCGCCCAGCTGAAAGAATCCGTGTCCGGCCAGTCCGCGACGCTGTATGACAGCGTGAACCTGCTGAACCGGAAGATGCGGGAGCTGGCGGGGGGGACCGACAAGCTGGCGGCCCAGATGGTGACAGGCGGAACGTCCTCCACGACGCTGTATGACAGCGTCGCCGCGCTGAACAGCGGTGCGGAAAAGCTTTCCTCCGGCGCCGGCGCGCTGGCCTCCGGCGCATCGGGGCTTTCTTCGCTGAAATCAGGCGTTTCAAGCCTGACGAATGCTTTGGAGCAGTTCGGCGGCGGGATCTCCCAGCTGCAAAGCGGGGCGTCCGTCCTCAACGGCAAATCCCGCCTGCTGGTTTCCGGCACGGCGGACCTGAACAGCGGCATGTCGCAATTCTGGACAAAGGGCCTGAGTAAGCTGCAAAGCGTGGATACCGGAAAGTACCGCCAGGCGCTGGCGGTCAAAGACGAGCTGATTCAGCTGGCAAATCAGTACACGGATTTCACCGGGAAAGGGGATCACATCACCTCCAGTGTGAAATTCGTCATGAAAACGAACGAAATCAAGGTTTCCGACAAAACGGCGGCGCAGACGTCCGCTTCTTCCTCCGCGGATCAGCCGAATTTCTGGCAGAGGATCGGGAATTGGTTCCGGAGCCTGTTCCAATAAACGGTGTTTGTGATATAATAAAAAACATACGGGTGCCTGTCTGTGGGTAACGGACTGAATTGCGGTTAGACCGCAGGGCTGAGATGATACCGTTTAACTTGATCCAGGTAATGCTGGCGAAAGGAAGGCTTGAAATGATCAGGAAACAGGATGTTCAGAACGAGATGATGCGGGCGGTGGAGACCGTCAGGCGGACGAACCCCATGGCGGGCTCCATTACCAACAACGTGACCATCAATTTTGTGGCCAACGCACAGCTGGCCGTGGGTGGGGCCGCCGCAATGGTTTACCTGCCGGAGGAGGGCGAAATTCTCGCCCGTTCCGGCGGCGCCGCCTACCTCAATGTCGGCGCGCTTCTGCCGGTGCATGAGCAGAGCCTGCCCGTCACCGCAAAGGCGCTGTACGACGCGGGGAAGCCGTGGGTCCTGGACCCGGTCGCGATCGGAATCGGCTCGCTCAGGACAAAGCTGCTGACGCAGATGAAAGAGTACCGGCCCTCCGTCATCCGGGGCAATGCTTCGGAAATCATCGCGCTGGCCGGGCTGTGGGGGCTGGACGGCGGAACGGACCGGTCCGCCGTGCGCGGCGTGGATTCCACGGACCCGGTGGCGGCCGCGAGAAAAGCGGCGGTTTCGCTGGCGCGTTGGACGGGCGGGGCTGTGGCCGTGTCCGGCAAAACGGATTTGGTTACCGACGGCTCGGCCGCGGCCTTTTCCCACGGTGGGTCCCACTTTATGGAAAAGATCACCGGGGCGGGCTGTTCGCTGGGCGGGGTTATCGCGGTGTACGCCGCCGCCGCTTCGCCGTTTGTCGCTGCTCTTACCGCCGCTTCGGTTTATAATCTGGCGGGAAGCCGCGCGGAACGCAGAGCCGGCGGCCCCGGAAGCTTTCAGGCCGCGTTCCTCGATGAGCTATATCAGGCTGCGGCGAAGGATATCGCCGGGAACCCGTTTGAACTGGAGGAGGCCTGAACCTTCCGCAGGTGCGGCACGGATGCGCAGAAATTAAAAACACGCTTTGACGCGGCTTTTAACCAGCCGCGTCAAAGCGTGTTTTCTGTTTCATAACAGGCGTCTATTTCCGGTTGGTCACAATGACCTGAAGCCCTTCCAGAATATCCAGAGCCTTCCGGTTCAGCTCCTCGTCGTAGCTTGCGGTGCAGGCCGCGTCCACCAGGACGGGTACTTCCGGCAAAGCCGTTTTCGCAAGGACCGCGTTTGAAATCACGCAGATATTGGACACCAGCCCGACCAGCTCGACGCTTTCCCATTCGCGGCCCCTTAAATAGTCGAACAATTCCGCGGAGCCGAAACAGGGCTTTTTGAATTGCCGGTCGCCCTCTTCCCGCAGCGCCGCGACGGAGCCGTAAAGACGCCAGCCGTCCGTACCGGAAACGCAGTGCGGCACCGGCAGGTTTTTGCCCTCCTGCGTGTTCAGATAGTCTTCGGTGTGCGTGTCGAAGGTAAAGACAACCTCATCCCCGTTTTCGCGGCAGGCTTGGATCTTTTCACAGATTCGCCGTTCCAGCTCCTTCGCTTTTGGAAAGCCGAGGCTGCCCGTAACGAAATCGTTCTGATAATCGACCACAATCAACAGTTTTTTCATTGCCGTCCCTTCTTTCTCATGAAACGCCGCCCGGCGTCTCTCAATTTTCAATATTCTTTCTTTCGAATCAAATGACGCATGACATTCCTTTCATTCCGGCTTTACAAGGGACCCCTTCGCGCGGGGCAGCGTGATGTTTTCCATGCGTTCGTTCATGCGCTGCCGGTCGATCGTGTCAAGCATCATTTTTTCAATGGTGTTGCCTCTGCCGCCCACCAGGCTGAACAGCATTTTCGAAGCGTCGGCCACGCTGGGCAGCTCGTTGAACCGGATCAGCAGCTTTTCGCCGTAGAAGATCAGCTTCATGGTGCGCACGCAGGGTGTTTCCACAAAGCAGAAAAACAGCTTAAGCACGGGGCGGTCATCCTCGTCCTCGGTGATGCGCGCCGTCGCGCCCACGGTATAGCCCTCCCCGTTCAGGGTGACGGTGTTCATGCGCGAAACGCCGTCCAGCCCGGCCTGCACGTTGATTTCGTTTTCCCCGTCGCGCAGCACCACGGTGCAGGAATCCGGCTTTACGCGGAACTCCGCCTCCTGCGTGCCCTGCGTGAAATTGTTGGTCACGCCCTGCAGAATCAGCGGAAGGACGGAGCCGCAGTTCGGGTCGAACCGGTATTTTGTGCCGTCGATCGCGGCGGCGGCGCGGGAAAGGGCCGCCTGTGGTTCCTTTGGAAACAGCCGGCCGGCCAGCGTGTGCAGAAGGGTCTCCCGTTCGGGCGGCCGGGGCGCGGTTTCGGGGATGGCGTAAAGCCGGTCGAGCGTTTCGCGCAGCGAGCGCAGGGCGGGAATGTTGTTCGGCAGCGGCGCGGGCGAAAAATCGGGCGCTCCGTCGCCGAAATATTCCTCCACAATTTCGCAGGAGCGGTCGTAAAACAGGTTCGGGCTTCCGCTGGTGATGGCGACGACCATGTCGCGCTCCGGCAGAACGATCACGTACTGCCCGAAAATGCCGTTGAACTGGTACGCGCCTTTTGCGTTGAAGTTCCAAAGCTGGTAGCCGTAGCCGTCGGCGTGGTCCCCCTCGCGCGTGGGGATTTCGATTCGGGTCGAATCCTTGACCCACTGCTCCGGCACCAGCTGCTGTTTCGTGCCGTCCACATTCCACCGCCCGTTCTGCAAAAAGAGCTGGCCCAGCTTCGCCATATCGCCCACGCGCAGGTAAAGGCCCCAGCCGCCCTTTTCAATGCCGAGCGGGCAGGTTTCCCAGGTGACTTCGGGAATGCCGAGCGGCTCGAACAGGCGCGGGGTCAGGTATTCCCGAAGCCCCATGCCGGAGCGTTTGCACACGATCGCGCTGAGCAGGTAGGAGTTCATGCTGTTGTAGCTGAATTCCGTGCCGGGCTCAAACAGGCAGTCGGCCAGCAGGAAGGCCCGCACCCAGTCGCGCTCCACCACGGAGCCGACCTCGTTGAAGCGGATGCCGCTCGTCATGTTCAGCAGGTGGCGCACCGTGATGCTGTTGACGCGGGGGCTGCGCAGCAGCACGCCCTTGTCCGAAAAAATGTCGACGATTTTTTCGTCAAGCGAAAGCATGCCGTCCCGCACCAGCATTCCGACAGCCATGCCCGTCACGCTTTTGGACATGGAGAACATCATGTGCGGGTACGCGGCGGAATAGGGCCGGAAGCTGCCTTCCGCGATCAGCCTGCCGTGGCGCAGAACCGCCACGCTGTGCACGCGGATCTCGCCGCATGCGTCGAGCGCGCGGAAAAACCGTTCGATATGTACGCTGGAAATGCCCTCGGCCTCCGGCGTGGAGCGCGGCAGTGCCGCGCCGAACTGCCCGGGGGAAAAGGCTTTTTTCTGCGGAAGGAACGGGTAGGGGGTGATGCGGCGCATGTCGCCCCGCAGAAATTTCAGCATGAAGTCGACCACTTTCATCTGCGACAGAATGTCCAGCATCGTATCACTCCTTTCCGGGAATCCGTTCCATGGAAGCTTCGACCAGCGCTTCGTAATCCTTCGTCTCCGGCGCGGGGAGTTCCCCCGCCAACCCGAATTTCCGCTTCAGCCGCTCCATGGCGCGCGGCAGCATCCGTTCCAGCTCCTCCGGTTCGTCGGGAAGGACCGCAATGGCCCGGTTCTGGCTTTCGATCAGGTAGCCGCGCGTTTGCCCGCCCTCCAGGCGCAGCACGCCCTTCGGCTCGCCGCGGGAATCGAGCGGGACGCGCAGCAGGCCGAACAGCGCCGGGGCGCACGCGGGCCGCGCGCCCCGGCAGGCGCTTACGACGAAAACCGCCGCGTGGCCGCGCACCAGCCGCGCCGTTTGCGGGCGCAGGCCGGGTTCCCGCACGCAGACCGCCGTTTCCGCGACGGGAAGGGAAAAATACCCCGCGATATGTTCAATGTTTCGCTGGCACGCCGAGGTTTTGCGCGCCAGATAAAATAAAATCGCCGCGTCCATCATTTCTCACTCCAGGACAAAAGGTTTTGTTTGACCGCCTGCTCGTAGGTGGAGGGCCACTGGGGCTTTTTTCCGCCGTTTTTCGAGTACCAGCAGTCGGGGTAAAGCGTTTTGGGGTTCCGCTTCACCGCGGCGGTGTCCACCGCGGCGCTTTCTCCGCTGCGCACTTTGCGCGCCACCACCACTTCCCGGAACCCGTCGAATTCATAGGAGCAGGTGGAAAGCACGAGGATACGGTCCTTCGCGTTGAAGCTGACGCCCGTATTGATCATGGAGCGGATGCGCAGCTGGTAGACGAAATTCAGGTAGTCGCTGTCGCTCGCGAAGGAGGTTTTCATGTAATTGAACGGGGTCCCCTGCGAGGGCAGGGTGTTGGTGACAAAGACGGAGATGATTTTCCACTGGGATTCCCCGTTTTCCGTGTCGAAGCTGAAAACGGGGTTCTGTTTGCAGAAGGCGAGGTCTTTATATTTGTCCAGCTGGGTAAACATGCGCCTGGAGCGCAGCGAATGGCCGTACAGGATGATGCTTTTCGACTTTTCGCCGGCGACGGGCGCGCGGTAGTCCGCGAAAATGCTGCCGTACTTGGAATATTTTTTGTTGTAGTCGTGATCCAGGTAAAATTCCGGCTGCTTCGCGTTGGCCTGCAAAACCGGAAGGTCGATGTTGGTATTGGGAATCTTGATCCACCCCACGATGTCGGAGTTGATTTTTTGCAGGTTGACAAAGCGGATCAGCCGGCCCAGCGCGTCGCGCTCCGGCGCCGCGCTGGAAGCGGACGCCGGCTTCGACTCCGGGGAAGCGGACGAAACGGCCTGGGAAGCCGCGTAGTAAACGCTGCGGATGTCCTGCTGCTCCGCGTCGTTCTGAAAGGGCTCGATCACAAATTCATTGGTCAGAATGCCCGCGCAGACGAGAAACACGCAGCCGGCAATCAGAAAAACGATCTTGTAAACCACCTCGCGCGGGGCGTCGCCCTTCCAGGGCAGAAGCCACCGGTAAAACGGGACCCGCGTTTTCTTCGGCGCGTTTTCTTGCGGTTCCGGCCGGTCCGCGGGGTCCGGCAGGGGTTCCCTGCGGTTTTCGTCCTGATTCACAATAACGCCTCCTTATTTGTTTTCTCTGGTGTAGGCGGCGGACTCGATCCCGCCCAGATCGAACAGCCGGCGGCGCACCATGTCGAGCGCGTTGGAGGCCGCCAGTTCACGCAGGTAGGCGCGTCCTTTGCGCGCGTTGCCGCCGGGCATTTTCCGCACGCAGGTCCGTTCGCCGTCGCACAGGGCAAGGTACACCAGCCCCACCGGCTTTTCCGGCGTTCCGCCGTCCGGCCCGGCGATTCCGGTGACCGCGACGCCGAGCTCGCTGCCGGAGGCGCGGCGGACGCCTTCCGCCATGGCGCGGGCGGTCTGCTCGCTGACCGCGCCGTATTGCGCCAGGGTTTCCTCCGGAACGCCGAGCAGCCTGGTCTTGATTTCGTTCGCGTAGGTGACGGCGCCCATGTGGAACACCTCGGAAGCGCCGGGAATATCGGTAATGCGGGCGCACAGCAGGCCGCCGGTGCACGATTCCGCGCACGCGAGGCGCAGCCCGCGCTTTTTCAGCTCGTTCACGACCACTTCCTCCAGGCTTTCCGTGTCGATGCCGTAAATATATGCGCCGAGCCGTTTTTTCAGCTCCTCCACAACGGGCGCGCACAGGGCCCGCGCTTCCGCTTCCGTCTTCGCGCGGGCGGTCACGCGCACGAACATTTCGCAGTCCTTTGCGTAGGTGGCTGCGGTGGGGTTGGCGCTCTCCGTCAGGTCGGCGATCTGCTCCGCCACGTAGCCCTCGCCCAGGCCGAACACGCGCACCATGTGCGAGTCGATGACCGCGCTGTCCTGCTTCGTCAGAAACGGCACGGCGTAGTTTTTCAGCATGGGGATCAGCTCGGAGGGCGGGCCGGGCAGCATGAGCAC